>JALZEZ010000499.1 GCA_030861775.1 Actinomycetota bacterium | reverse complement strand
GGGCCGCTCGCCGCCGTGGCGGTCGCCGCCGGCCGGCTCCAGCCGGTCCTCGCCGCCTTCGCGCCCGACGCGCTGGACGCGTTCCGCTCCGCGCCGCCGGACGAGCCGCTCACGCGCACGGTGGAGTCGCTCCGGCCCGCGCTGGTGGACGTCGATCCGGCACTGGTGCGGAGCGTGGACACACCGGAGGAGCTGGCCCGCGCCGAGGCCGAGCTCGGGCTGCGCGGCTCCTAGAGGTCGAGCGTCATGCGCTGGCCCAGCACGCGCGGGCCGAACATCTCGTGCGGCTCCTCGTCCACCTGCTCGAAGCCGGCCCGGTCGTAGATGCGGCGGGCCTCGGCGAGCACGTCGTTCGTCCACAGCGTCATCCGCCGATAGCCGGCGGCGCGGGCGAAGCGCAGGCACTCGTCGACCAGTCGCGTCCCGATCCCCATCCCGCGCGCGCGGGGGTCCACGAACAGCAGCCGCAGCTGCGCCACCCGCGCGGACTTGCGCACGCAGAGGACGCTCCCGGCCGGCTGGCCGTCCACGTCGGCGATCCAGGCCGCCTCCCGGCGCGGGTCGTGGCCGGCGGCGAAGTCCGAGACGATCCGCGCGGCCAGCGCCTCGAAGCGCACGTCGAAGCCGTGCTCCTCGGAGTAGACCGCCCCGTGGCGCTGCACGATCCAGCCGTAGTCCCCCGGCGCCGGTGGGCGCAGGACGAAGGCGGGGGAGGGGGAGCCCGGGTCGAGCACCGCGCGGATCGCGTCCATCGCGCCCACGAGACGCGACCGCTCCCCGGGCGGCACCCCATCGAGCAGCGCGCCCACCTCCTCGGCCGAGCGCCGGTCGAGCAGCTCGAACTTCCGCCGCCCCGCGGGGGTGAGGGCGAGCACCTGGCGGCGGGCGTCGGCATCCGACCGGGCGCGGGTCAGCAGCCCGCGGCGCTCCAGACGGGCGATCAGGCGGCTGAGGTAGCCCGCGTCGAGGCCGAGCGTCTCGCGCAGGTCCGCCACCTCGGTGCGCTCGCGCTGGGCCAGGTCGTAGACGAGCCGGGCCTCGGTGAGCGTCAGGTCCGTGCCCAGCAGGCCCTCGCGCAGCAGCCCGGCGACGCTCGTGTAGAAGCGGTTGAACGCGCGCACCGCCGTGATCTGCTCTGCCGTGGCCACAGGCAGAGAATAGCTTGCCTAAGGCAACTAGTTCGAGCGAGGCGCCCCGAGAGCTGTCGCGAAGCGCCGCCGAGGGTCGTCGCGAGGCGCCGCCGAGGGTTGCCGCGCGACGCCCCGAGCGGGCGTCACGAGCGGACCATCAGGCCCACCAGCGCGAGCACGAACGCGATCTGGCCGAAGGCCATCGCGGTGCCGAGGTTCGCGGCGCCCGCCAGCTCGGCGATCAGGGTTCCGCCCGCGAACGCGGCTGCGAGGACGGCGAGCTGGGCTCCGAGGCGCACGGCGGCGGCAGGATACGCGCTCTTCGCAAGCGGTCTTGCAAGACGCGGAGCCGCTTGTATGTCGGCCGGGTCTAGGAGTAGCTTCCCGGTCCGTGGAGGCGCGCGGCACCGACGCCCAGGGCATCTCCCGGCGTTTCGACATCGACGATCTCGACGTCCTGGATCGTCGTGCGGCGCCCCGGCGACGCTCCGACGGCCTCACCGAGCGCGAGCGCGACGTGCTCGAGCGGCTGGCCGAGGGCCGCCCGACGGAGGAGGTGGCGACGCTGCTCCACGTGAGCCCGCACACCGTCCGCAGCCGGATCAAGACCGTCCTACGCAAGCTCGGCGCTCGCAACCGCGAGCACGCCGTGGCGATCGCCCTCCGCGAGGGCGCGATCGACCCGGAGATCTAGGCGCGCTCAGCCAGGGCGCTGGCGAGCGCCGCCACGTCGAGCTCCGCGTCCTGCTCCTCGAGGAAGCGCTCGGCCGCGCGGCGGCCGCCCAGCGCGCGGAGGCCGGCCTCGCCGTGCTCCGCCGTGAAGTCCGCCAGCGCCGCCAGGCGGCGGGCGCGACGGCGCACGGCGGCGAGGTCGAGCTGGCCGCGGTGCTCGTCGAGCGCGGCAGCGAGGTCCTCGATCCCGCTCGGCGGCGGCACCGAGGAAACGCTGACGACCGGTGTGCCGGTCGAGCCCAGCGCGCGCAGCGCGGAGATCAGGTCGCGGCGTGCGCGCCTGGCCACGTCGCCGAGGTCGGCCTTGGTCACGACCAGCACGTCGGGCACCTCCATGATCCCGGCCTTCAGGAACTGGAGCGTGTCGCCGGACGCGGGCTGGACCACGACCGCGGTCGTGTCGCACAGCTCCTCCACGTCGGTCTCGGACTGGCCGACGCCGACGGTCTCGACCACCACCACGTCGAACGCCGGCGCGAGCACCTGGGCCGCCTCGCGCGTGGGCGCTGCCAGGCCGCCGAGCCGCGTGCCGGCGGCGGTGGAGCGGATCAGAACGCCGTCGTCGCGCGGGTCGTGCTCGATCCGCGCCCGGTCCCCGAGGAGGGACCCTCCGGAGCGCTTCGAGGATGGGTCGACGGCGAGGATCGCGACCGTGCGCCCGGCGGCGCGCCACTTGGCCACGAGAGCCGACAGCAACGACGACTTGCCGACCCCGGGAGGCCCCGTGACGCCGACGAGGTGGCCTGGGGCCTCGCCTCCGAGCGCGGCGGGGGAGACCTCGGCGAGGAGCGCCGCCGCGGCCTCGCGCCCTTCGTGGGACCGGTCCTCGATCAGGTTGAGTGCGGCCGGGGCGGCGGCGCGGTCGCCCTCGCGCAGGCGCCGGCCGAGCACGGCGGCCCGGCC
>JALZEZ010000219.1 GCA_030861775.1 Actinomycetota bacterium | reverse complement strand
GGGCTCAGGTTCGGGCTCCGGCTGCGGGGTGGGCTCCGGCGTGGGGGTCGGCTCCGGCGTGGGCGTGGGAGTGGGCGTCGGGGTCGGCGTGGCCGTCTTCGGCACGATGCACGAGCCGACCGCGCACATGAAGGCGGAGTCGTACAGGTTCCAGTGGGTCGCGAGGTAGCTGCCCGCGGACGGGTTCGGGTTGATGTAGTCGTCGCCGCCACACTCGTACGGCAGCAGCTCGGCCATCGGGCAGTTGCCGACCAGCCACTCGTAGCCGCCGTGCGGAGCGCCGTCCGGGTAGCACATGACGTCGTACATCTCGAAGCAGTGGCCGCCGAGCGTCGAGTGCGGGGCCGAGTCCTGGACCGCGCCGAGGTTGTGGCTCACCTCGTGCAGGAACGTCGTCAGGCGATCGTCGACGAAGCCCGGCGTGCCGTCGCCCCAGATCATCGCCACCACGCCGCCGAGGTTCGCGTTGTTGCCCGAGCCCGCGCTGTCGTCCTCCGGCATCTGCGCCGTCCCCACCACGCCGTCGCCGGCGTAGAGCGTGTCGGCGTAGACGAGCACGTCGCGGGTGCCGCCGAGCCCCAGCGCGGCCTCCTTCACGTCGTCGATCACGTAGCCGGCGCGGTTGGCATCGTTGACGTAGGCGTCGCGCGTGCGCGGGAGGCGGAGCACGGTGATGTCCACGTAGTCGGGGCCGCAGCTCGTACCGGTGTCGAAGCGCAGCGTGCGCGCGCCGGCGGTCGAGGCGGCCACCCAGTCGGTGACCCGGGAGACGTCGGACTGGATCAGGTCCTTGTAGGCGTCGAAGCGGTTCGGCTGGTCGTACGGGTAGGCGTAGACCACCTTGATGCGCGGGCCCTGGTGGGAGGCGTTGGTCGTGTCGTCGACGATCCGCTGCGTGCCGCACCAGGTGGTGGGCAGCGCCGCCGCCGCGATCCGAGGCAGCAGGCGCGCCCGGCGCATCAGGGCCTCGTCGCTGCCCGGCGGGATGCGGTCGCCGTGCATGGCCAGCTCGACCCGCTCCCCGCCCAGCGTCTCGACCGTGCTCGGCTCGGTCACCATGCCGCCGCCGTCCGCCATGGCGACGGGCGCCGCGGCGAGGATCGCGGCCAGGATCAGGCAGCACAGAACGACGGTGCGACGCACGCCGTCCGTATCGGCAGCTCCTCAGGAAAGGTGGAGCGCGGGGCGGCCGCCTGGACGGCGACCGCCCCCGCTACCGGCGGCTACTTGACGTACCCGGCCTCGCGCAGGTAGTCGGCCGCGACGCGATCGGGCTTCTGCTTGTCGAGGTCGACGCGGGAGTTCAGCTCCTGCATGACCTCCTCGGTCAGGCCCTTCTGGACGCTCTCGACCACCTTCGGGGCATCGGGCCCGAGCTGCTGCAGCACCTCGTTCCGCACCATGAAGGTGATGTGGTACGGCGGGAACAGCTTCTTGTCGTCCTCCAGCACCGCGTACTTGTCGGTGGCCAGGTTCGCGTCCGTCGTGAACACGAACGCGATGTCGGCCTTCTTGCTGTCCAGCACCTCGTACTTCGACTCACTGGCGAGGAACCTCTTGAACTTGAGGTCGTAGGTCTGCTGGACTCCGATCAGGCAGTCCGGCCGCTGGCGGCACTCGGGGAACCCGTTGATGATCAGGTCGCCCTCCTTGCCCTTCAGCTCCGACATGGTCTTGACCCCGAGCTCGTCGTAGGTCTCCTTGAGCATCCCGAGCCGGTAGGTGTTGTCGAACGGCGCCTGGGGCAGCGCGGTGATGTCGTCGCCCGCCAGCTCCTGCTTGGCCTGCTCGTAGGCCTGGGCGGCGTCCTTCGGCACGTCCGGCACCTTCACCCCGTAGAACGACGTGAGCGCGGTGCCCGTGTACTCGGGGTAGGCGTCGACCTCCCCCTCCTTCAGGGCCTTGAAGGCCACCACCTCGGAGCCGAGGTTCAGCTCCTTCTTCACCTTGTAGCCCGCCGCCTCGAGCGCCTGCGCGTAGATCTCGCCGAGGATGAACTGCTCGGTGAAGTTCTTCGAGCCGACGGTGATCGACTTGCTCGCGTTCTCCGGGTTCCTCTCGATGACCTGGGCCGCGGGCTCCTGCCCACCACCACCGCCGCCTCCGCCGCCGTCGTCCTCGTCGTCGTCGCCGCAACCGGCCGCGGCGAGCGCGAGCACGGCGAAGAGCGCCAGCGTCCATCTCCACAGCGTGAGCTTCATGTGAGCTGCTCCCCTCTCCTGATCGATGGGATAGGAACCCTACGCCGTCCGCGCTCCTCCCTCCCGGGCCGCAGCCCCTTCGGAGTGGCCGCGCGCTGGGCGCCGGCGAGGGCGAGGTCCACCGCGAGCGTGAGGAGGGCGACGAGGATCGCCGCCCCCAGGCGGCCCGCGTCGCCGTACACGTTCGCGCTGATGATCGGGGTACCGAGCGTGTTGACGCTGGCCAGGGGCGCGATCGTGGCCGTGGCGACCACGTTCACCGACGAGGTGCGGATCCCGCCGAAGATCGTGTTGAGCGCCATGGGCAGCTCGACCCTGCGGATGATCTGGGTCTCGGTGAGCCCCACCCCCCGCGCGGCGTCGACGGTCTCGCGATCGACCTGCCGCGTGCCCACGTAGGTGTTGGTGAGGATCGGCGGGATCGCGAGCAGGACGAGCACGACCAGCACGTTCAGGAAGCCCACCCCCAGGTAGGCGATGAAGAACGCGAGCAGCGCGAGCGTGGGGACCGCGCGGCCGACGTTCGACACGCTGATGGCCAGGAACTCCCCGCGTCCGATGTGTCCCAGCCAGAGCCCGATCGGGACGGCGATCGCGCACGCCGCCAGCACGGCCAGGACGCTCACCTTGAGGTGCTCCCAGGTCAGGTCGCCGATCTCGGACAGCCCGCCGACCTGGATGCCGCCCGAGACCGACTCGCGCGACTGGAAGATGAAGTCGATCGCGTCGCGGAAGTCGCTCAGCGCGCTGGCCAGTACGGCGATCACGCGGCCACCGCCCTTCGCCACGGGGTCAGCAGCCGCTGGACGAGCAGCACGATCAGGTCGAGGGCGGCGGCCAGGAGCACCGCGAGCCCGCCGGCCGTGACGACGTTCGACTTGAAGTTCACGTCCGAGTAGATGACCTGGCCGAGGCCGCCGGCGCCGGCGAAGAAGGCCAGCGTGGCAAGCCCGACCGTGGTGGTGATCGCGATCCGCAGCCCGGCCAGGATCTCCGGGATCGCCAGCGGCAGCTCCACGCGCCAGAGGAGCTGGAGCTCGGTGAGGCCCATGCCGCGGGCCGAGTCGCGTGCCTCCTCGGGCACGTTCTGAAGCCCCGTCGTGATGTTGCGGAAGATGATCAGCAGCGTGTAGGAGACGAGCGCGACGATCGCGGTCGTGTTGCCGCGCCCGGTGAGCGGCAGCAGCAGCAGGAAGGCGGCGATGCTCGGCACCGTGTAGAGCGCGCCGGTGACAGCCGTGATCGGCCCGGTCAGCCAGCGCCGGCGGTGGGCGACCAGCGCCAGGGCGAAGGCGATGGCGAAGCCGATGCCCACCGAGACGACCGTCAGGAAGACGTGCTCCCAGAACGGATCGACGTAACGGTCGAGGTTGTCCCGGATCCAGTCCGGGCAGAAGCCGTTCTCCTGGACGCAGCCCTCGCCGGAGCGCTCGCGGATCTCGACCTGGCCCCGGGGGGTCATTCGATCGGGGCGTCGGCCCCGGTCGGGACCTCGTCGGGCGAGGTGTGGAGCGTGTGGCCGATGACCTCGATCGACAGCACGCCCGCCGCGCGGCCGTCCTCGTCGACGACCGGCGCGTAGCGGCTCTCGGATTCGAGCAGGTCGGCCAGGGCGTCGCGGAGCACGTCGTCGAGCTCCACCACCGGCAGGGCCGGCGAGCGCAGCTCGGGCTGCACGCGCTCGCCCGTGAACGCCCGCTCGCTGAGCCACCCGAGCGGCTTGCGGTCGCCGTCGACCAGGAGGCCGATCTTGACGTCCGCCTCCTCGAGCCGCCGCCGCGCGTCCGGGACCTGCTCGCCGGCCTGGATCAGCGCCGCGGTCCAGAGGTCGATGTCGCGCACGCGCTGGAGCGCCAGCCGCTTGAGCGCGCGGTCGGCGCCCACGAAGTCCTCGACGAAGCGATCGGCCGGCGCGGTGAGGAGCTCGGCCGGGCTGGCGTACTGGGCCAGGTGCCCGCCCTTCTTCATCACGGCGATCTTGTCGCCCATCTTGATCGCCTCGTCGATGTCGTGGGTGACGAAGACGATCGTCTTGCGGATCTCCCTCTGGAGCCTGAGGAACTCGTTCTGGAGCCGCTCGCGGTTGATCGGGTCGATCGCGCCGAACGGCTCGTCCATCAGCATGAGCGGTGGGTCCGCGGCCAGCGCGCGGGCCACGCCCACGCGCTGGCGCTGGCCGCCGGAGAGCTGCGCGGGGTAGCGGTCACGGGTCTCGCGGGGATCGAGCGAGACCAGCTCGAGCAGCTCGTCGATGCGCCCGCGGATGCGTGCCTTGTCCCATCCGCACAGCCGCGGGACGGTGGCGATGTTCTGCGCCACGGTCAGGTGCGGGAAGAGCCCGATCTGCTGGATCGCGTATCCGATCGAGCGGCGCAGCTCGGCCGGAGCGCGCTCGCGCACGCTGCGGCCGTCGAGCAGGATGTCGCCCCCGGTGATGTCGATCATGCGATTGACCATCCGCATGGCGGTGGTCTTCCCGCAGCCCGAGGGCCCGACGAGCACGCAGATCTCGCCGGCCGGGACGGTCAGCGACAGGTCGTTGACCGCCGGCTCGGCCTGGCCGGGATAGCGCTTGGTGACGTTGCGGAACTCGAGCTCGGCGGCCTGCGCGCTCACGGGGGTCCCCCTCGACCTGGGCGAGCCGCGATCCTACCCCTCGAGCGCGGCCATGTCGGCCGAGACCGCCTGGATCACGCCGAGCACGGTCCCGGTCATGAAGCGGGTCGCCCCCTCCGGGTCGGGCGGGTCGCGCTCGACCATCCGGCACGCCACCTGGAAGGCGGCGCCGGCGATGACCGCCGAGAGGTAGTCGAGGTCGATGCCGCCCAGGTCACCGTCGCGGCGCCAGCGCTCGAGGTCCTCGGCCAGCTCGGCCATCCCCTCGGTGAAGAGGGTCTCCGAGGGGAGGATCGCGATGGCCCCCGCGTTGCGGCGCAGTACGTGGAAGAGCTCGGCGTCCTCGGCCACCACGCGGAAGAAGGCCCGCGCCCCCTCCTCGATCCGCTCCTGGAACGTGAGATCCGGGTCGCGGCGCAGGGGCAGGGTCGCGTCGCTCACCCGCTGCTCGAACTCCTGGAGGAGGGCGGCGAACAGCTCCTCCTTGTCCTTGAAGTAGTTGTAGAACGTGCCGGTGGCGAGGTCGGTCTCGCGCACGATGTCGCGTGCAGTCGCCTCGCCGACGCCCTTCTCGGCGAACACCTTTCGTGCCGCGGCGAGGAGCTTCGCCCTGTTCTGGGCCTTGCGCTCCTCGCGGCGCCCCTGCCCCGCATCCTGAACGCTCACGAAAAACGGTTGTACCGCAAAACTCAGGTCGCAGGGCGCAGCACGAGCTTCCCCAGCTTCCCCCCGGCGCCGAACCGCTCGTACGCCTCCTCGGCCCGGTCGAGGGGGAAGGTGCCGGCCACGGGGACCCTCACGGCCCCCGACCCGACCAGGGGGAGGACCCCGCGCTCCACCCGCCGGGCGGCGTCCGCCTTCTGCTCGAGCGGGCGGGCGCGCAGGGTGGAGCCGCGCACGACGCCGCGCTTGGCCATCAGCAGCCCGAGGTTGAGCTCGCTCTTCGCCCCGGCGCCGATGCCGATCACGACGATGCGGCCGCCGGTGGCCAGGGACTTCACGTTGCCGGGGAGGTTGGGCGCGCCGACCAGCTCGAGCACCACGTCGAACGGGCCGTGCTCCTCGAAGCCCTCGGGGTCGATCGCGGTGGCGCCCAGCTCCTCGACCGCTCCGCGCAGCTCCTCGCGGCGGACGGTGGCGGTCACCCGCGCCCCGGCCGCCCGGCCGAGCTGGACAGCCGCCGTGCCCACGCCGCCCGCGGCGCCGTGGACCAGCAGGTGCTCGCCGGGGCCGAGCTCCGCCTGGGTGAAGAGAGCGTCGTGGGCGGTCGTGAAGACCTCGGGGAAGCCGCCGGCCGCCGGCCAGTCGAGCGCGTCGGGGACGGGCATGGCGGCGCGCTCGTGCACGGTCGCGAGC
>JALZEZ010000498.1 GCA_030861775.1 Actinomycetota bacterium | reverse complement strand
CTCCAGGCCGGCCTGAGCCGCTAGCGAGCGGGCCGGCCTGAGCCGCTAGAGGTCGAGCTCGATCGCGCCCTTGTCGAGCCCGCCGCCGGGCTCGGGGTCCTCGATCTCGAGCTCCAGCGGCCGGTTCTCGAGCGTGGCCACCGGGAACTCGAACAGGAGCAGCGCGCCGCCGGTCGGGCCCGTCGCGGGCGGGCTGCCGGCCTCGGGCACGCAGGCCTCGGGGCTCAGGCGGCGCGCGCGGTAGGCGAAGACGTTGTCCTCCTCCAGCTCGAGCGGCTCGAACTCGTTCCCCTGCGAGTCCTTGACCACGAAGTGCTCCACCGGCGTGCGGAAGCCCTTCTTCGCCTCGTTGCAGACCTTGATGAACACGCCGTAGTGCGTGAAGCCGGGGGCCGGCTCGGGCCCCTGGTAGAACCCGCGGTCGGAGGCGTTGCGGGCGTTGATCTGGCGGGTGATGAAGACGTTGTACTTCAGGCCGCCGACCTCGACGCCCAGGCCCTCGCGCAGCGGCTCGCCCTCCTCGCGCGTGCCCGCGCAGCCCGTCGCCACGGCGACGGCGGCGGCACAGGCGAGAACGGCTCCGGAGAGGCGTGCGAGGCTCATCGGCGGCGGAACTCTACCCGCTCGATGCCCGCTCGCCGGAGCCCGTGTGGATGTCCCGCTGCCCGGCCAGCTCGGCTCCGAAGCGGGCCGCCTTCTGCGGCTCCCAGCCCGCCACGCTCGTCCGCGCCAGCGGCTCGTCCGGCCGCTCCTCGAACACCGCCCGCAGGCGCTGGAGCGCGAGCTTGCCCTGGCGCTTCATCCAGCGGCGCCCGCCGAGCCGCTCGCGCAGCCGCTCCGGCACGGTGGCCGGCTCGCTGTAGACGGTCATCTCGACCCGGGTCAGGTGCCGGCCCTGGCGCGAGAGCTCGTAGACGACCTCGCCGCGCGTGCGGCCGAGCCGCCCCGTGCGGGTGGCCTCGACGATCCGCCGCGGCCGCTCCGCCTCCACGATCTGGGTCTCGAGGTAGCTCTTGCTCCCGCCCGCCCCCAGCCGGTAGCGCAGCGCGGCGCCCACGCCCGTCGCGACGGGGTGCTCGAGCCGGAACTCGCGCCCGCAGTGGTCCCACCACGCCTCGCGGTGGGCCATGTCGGCGACGAAGTCGAAGATCTCCTCGCGCGGCGCCGCGATCGCGGTGTGAACGGTGAAGGGCACCATCGGCGGGGGGATCGTATGCAATGGCGCGCCCGCCCGGAGGTATCCGGCGCGCCCCGCAGAATGCACCGTCCATGGCCAGAGAGATCGCCTCCATCCTGCTGCGCAACAGCCTCGGCTCCCTGAAGGGCGACCGCGCGGGGTGCTCGCAGTGCCGCCGCATCCCGCTCACCGGCGAGCTCATGCACGAGCTCGAGTCGGGCCAGGAGCTGTGCTCGCTGTGCCTGGCCAAGGCCGGCGGCCGGGGCGGTGAGCCGGTGCGCTCCCAGCGCGTCCGGGCCACGGACAAGCCGCTCGCCGTCGTGCCGCGCGCCGCCTGACGGCGCCCGCGCAAGCCCGCACTTTGCGAAATTCCGGCGGTCCGGTCCCCTTGTGGCCCTTGAACCGTTCGTTATCATCCGCACTTATCTTCGGATCGACCCCCCCGGTCGCCGCCGGTACGCTCGCCGGCGCTGGATGCTTCAGATGTGACTCGTGCGGCTATGCGGTTGCGCTGCACGAGCTCGACGAGGTGCCGCCATGCCCGCACTGCGAGGGCCGCGACTTCCGCCGTTCGTCGATCTTCGCGGAGCTCACGCTCGCCGAGCCGACTGGTTCGACCGAGGTGGATCCCGACTGGCTGGACGAGGCGCGCGAGGCCCTCGTGACCGACGGCGACTACGTCGCCTACGACGACGGTGAGCGCATCCGCGTCGTCGCCCTCCAGGAGGGCTGGACGCGCGTGGGCCGCAGCCTGGCCGCCCACATCCGCTTCGACGACCCCACCGTCTCGCGCCGCCACGCCCTGCTCCACCGCGAGCCGGGCGGAAGCGCGCGCATCCTCGACGACCGCAGCCTGAACGGGGTCTTCGTCAACGGCGCGCGCGTGGACATGCGCGAGCTCCGCGACGGCGACACCGTGACCGTCGGACGCTTCAGCCTGCACTTCATCCGGCTCGGCGCCGAGAGGGCGGAGACCCCGCCCGCCGCCGAGCACGAGCCCGACCGCCTGCAGAGCGCGGTCGGGTAGCAGACCGCAGGTTCGAGGGAGGGAGAGCCGAACGGGCCCGCCCGCGGGGGCGGGACCGTTCGCGTGCCCTTAGGGTCCCGCCCGATGCGGCTCGCATTGATCGCCGTCGCGCTCGCGGCCGTTCTCAGGCTCGCGTACGGCGTCGGCGACCCCGGCTACGACGCCTCGTACGCGCTGCTCTGGGGACACGAGGCCGCCGAGGGCCGCGCGCCCGACTACGAGGGGCCCGGCAGCCCCACGCCGCACCCGCTCGGCAACCTCGTCTCGATACCGCTGGCCCTGCTCGGCGGCTCGGCCTGGGAGGCCCTGACCCTGCTCACGTACCTGGCCTTCGCCGCGCTCGGCTGCGGGGCGTTCGTCCTCGGCCGCACGCTGTTCTCGGCCCCGGTGGGCGTGGTATTCGCCGCGCTGCTGCTCACCCGGCCGCTGCTGGTCAGCGAGACGCTCGAGGCGTTCGTGGACCTCCCCTTCCTGGCGCTGCTGGTGTGGGCCGCGGCGCTCGAGGCCCGCTCGCCGCGGCGCGGGGCGCCCGTGCTCGTGCTGCTCGCGCTCGCCGGCCTCCTGCGCCC
>JALZEZ010000218.1 GCA_030861775.1 Actinomycetota bacterium | reverse complement strand
GTGGAGGGCTCCGTGACCTGGCGCGCCATCCAGCGCGCACGGGCGTCGGTCTACGGCCCGAGGGGCGAGCGCTCGGTCCGCGGGCGCGTCCTCAGCGCGGCGCTCCGCACGGCGGCCGGCATCCGCGCGGCGGAGCCGGAGCCTGAGCCGGTGGCCGCGTCCGAGCCCGAGGTGCGCCCGATCCGCGTGCCGCGCTTCGAGCACCCGTCGGTCTCGATCCTGATCCCCATGCACTCGAGCGGCCCGGTCGGCGAGCGCGCGCTGCGCCAGCTCGTGCGGGTCACGACCGGGGTGCCGTACGAGCTGGTGCTGGTCGACGACGCAGCGGACGAGGCGACGGCGCGCGTGATCGGCGCGGTCGAGAACGTCCGCGTCGTGACGAACGCGGAGAACGCCGGCTTCCTGCGCAGCAACAACCGCGCCGCCGAGCTCGCGCGCGGCGACTACCTGATGCTCCTGAACGACGACACCGAGGTCCAGCCGGGCTGGCTCGAGGCGCTGGTCGAGTGCGCGGAGTCCGACCCCTCGATCGCGTACGTGGCCTCGAAGCTCGTCTACCCGGACGGCCGGCTCCAGGAGGCCGGCGGGATCGTGTGGAGCGACGGCACGGGCTGGAACTACGGCCGCGGCGACGACCCGCGCAAGCCCGAGTACAACTACCGCCGCGACGTGGACTACGGCTCGGCCGCCGCCGCGCTCGTGCGGGCGGGCGCCTGGCGCGAGGTGGGCGGGTTCGACGAGCGCTTCTCCCCCGGCTACTACGAGGACACCGACCTCTGCTTCGCGCTGCGCGCGCTGGGGCACCGGGTCGTCTACGAGCCGCGCGCGCTGGTGGTCCACCTGGAGGGCACGAGCCACGGGACCGGCCCGGAGCACCCCGGCAAGCGCCACCAGGAGCTCAACCGGCCGCGCTTCGTGGCCAAGTGGCGGGACACGCTGGAGACCGAGCAGCACCCGCCGCCGCCCGCCGGCAGGCCGCGCACGGCCGCCGACCGCAACCGCGACACGCACGTGCTCGTGATCGACCACCGGGTGCCGATGCCGGACTGCGACTCGGGCTCGCTCCGGATGTTCGAGATCCTGCGCGCGCTGCGCGACGAGGGGTGCCGGGTCACCTTCCTGCCCGACAACCTCCTGCCCGAGCAGCCCTACACCGAGTGGATGCAGTCGTTCGGGGTGGAGGTCCTGTACGACCCGGTCGACCTCCCCGCGGAGCTGGCCACCCGCGTGAACGACGTGAGCCTCGTGATCGTCAGCCGGCCGCAGATCGCGGCCCGCTACCTCGACGCCCTGCGCGAGCGGCTGCCGCGCTCGCAGGTGGTCTACGACACCGTGGACCTCCACTTCCTGCGCGAGCAGCGCCGCGCGGACCTGGGCGACGGGACCCCCGCCAAGGCTGCCGCGCTGCGCGAGCTCGAGCTGGCGCTGATCCGGGCCAGCGACCGGACCATCGTGATCAGCGAGCCCGAGCGCGACCACGTGCTGGCGGAGGTGCCGGACGCGGACCTGGTCGTGATCCCGAACGCCAACGACGTGGCCGACCGCGTTCCGCCCCCCGAGGGGCGCGAGGGGCTGATCTTCGTCGGCGGCTTCCAGCACACCCCGAACATGGACGCGGTCGTGGTGCTCGTGCGCGACGTGATGCCGCTCGTCTGGCGCGAGCTGCCGGACTGCCGGGTCACGATCGTGGGCCCGCACGCGCCACCCGAGATCGACGCGCTCGCGTCCGAGCGGGTCCACGTGGCCGGCAAGGTCGAGGACCTGGACGCGCTGCTCGACCGCTCGCGTGCCACCGTGGCGCCGCTGCGGTTCGGGGCCGGCATGAAGGGCAAGGTCACCCAGAGCCTGGCCGCCGGGCTGCCCGTCGTGACCACGCCGGTGGGCGCCGAGGGGCTGGGCGACGACCCGCCGCTGCTGGTCGCGGACGACCCGGCCGCGCTGGCCGACGCGGTCGTGCGGATCTGCCGCGACGACGAGCTTTGGCTGCGCCTATCGCGGGCCGGGCTGGCGGCGGCCCAGGCCGGTTGGTCGCGGGACGTGATGCGGGAGCGGGTGGGGGAGCTCGTCGCGCACGCGCGGGCGGCGGTCGAGTCGCGCTAGCGGAGCAGCGCGGCGATCGCGGCGACGAAGCGCTCGGCCACCGTCACGATCGATGCGGCCTCGAGCCGCTCCTTCGCCTAGAGCGCCTCTGCCTGGGGCTTGAGCGACGGCCGGTGCGTTAGCCGACCTGGAGGTACTTGCGCAGCGCCTTGCGGATTACCGACGAGGTGGTCTCGTGGTCGCGTTCGGCTCGCTGAGCGAGGGCCTGGCGTAGTTCGGGGTCGAGTCGGACGGACTCGACGCTGGCTGCGGCGGAGCCAATCGGTGGGCGTCCGCCGCGGCGGCGGATCGTCTCGTCGACGTCGTAGCCGGCCTCGGCCAGGTCGGCGAGCTCCTTGACGAGCTCACCAGTGATCGGCTTGCCGCTCGCGGTTCTGCCGTGTGCCTTCTTCTTAGGCATCGTCAGGTCCGGGGAGCAGCCGCTGGTACTTCGGTCGCATCTTCATCGCGTGGATTGCCAGCTCGGAGCCGTCGTCGCGCACGATCGTGACGACCTCGAGCAGATCGGCGCTGCGGGCTGGGCCGAGGTGGAGGCGGGTGTCGCCCTCCTGGTCGTCGATCGCGAGTGCGTTTCTCATGGCGTGTTCGATGTCTTCGTCGGCGATGCCGTGTCTGCGCGCCGACGGATGGATCTCCACCGAAGAATTGTAATACGAAACCTCGGGCGGACTGACGATCTGAAATCGAGACGCCGCTAGCGCTGCCGCACACAGCGCGAAGCGGCATCCGGCGGGCCTGCGGGCAGACTTCCGCTCATATGGGTCGGTCGCAGGGGCGGGATGGACCGCGCTATCAGTCCGACTCATCGCGGGCGCGCCGGTAGCGCTCGTAGATCACGCGCGAGCCGAACGTCCTGGTCTCGATCAGGTCCAGCGGGACGTCTTCGGTGACCGGCGGCAGGTACGGCGTACCGCCACCGACGACGACCGGATGGCGGAACATGCGCAGCTCGTCGACGAGCCCGAGCTCGATTGCCGCCGCGGCCAAGCCGGTGCCGCCGATCCCGACGTCCTTGTCGGTCGCCTCGAGCGCGGCAGCGGCCTCCTCGGCCACCGACGCCTCGGCGAGCCGGGCGTTGCCCTGGACGCTGTCAAGCGTGCGGCTGAAGACGACCTTCGGGATCGCGCACCAGACGTCGGCGAACGCGGCGTCGAGCTCGGTTTCGCGCATCGACGGATCCGTCTCCCACACCAGCATCGTCTCGTAGAGCCGGCGGCCGAGGAGATACCCGCCGAGCTCGCGTACCTGCGCGGTGTGAAAGCGAAACAGCTCGTCGCTTGGGACCGTCCACGCGAACGCGCCCTCGCGGTCGGCGATGAAGCCGTCCACCGAGACGCCCATCGAGTAGATCAGCATGGCTTCAACTCTGCCATGAGTGACCGAATCGCGAAACGAGAACTCATCGTCGTGGGCAGTCAAGCGAACGTACAGCCAGTGCCGAGATCCCAGAAGCGGAACCCTGAGCGGGACATGCGTCCCCCTCCGGCTCGCTTTTGCGATCGCGTGCATACGCTTGTCCGAAGGGAGCGACGACGAGCAAGGACAACCGAATCACTTAACTAAGTCGCAACTGGAGTTGCGCGGTAGTAGGCTCCGTGGCGTCAGTGGCGGTCTAGTCGCCGACGCTGAACGGGTGCGGCCCGGCAGCCTAGGACTGCCGGGCCGGCTCCTTTTTCGGGGCTATGGACTCTGCCTCGGGACTTGCACCCTGAGGGCCTGCCCTGGCCCCTACGAAGTACCAGGCATCCTACCTGCCGATGTGACAGGCGGCGGGCGGCCGTGGGGCCGCGTGTCGGACATCTGCGACGTTCTTTCCCTCAGCCCAGCAGCGCGCGCGCACGCGCGCGCAAGGGCATCGAAAGCTGGCGCCTTAGCACTCGCTCCGTCGGCCAGAGCTCGGCGCTTCGCCGCCGGAGTCGGGCGAGTTCGCCGAGAGCGCGGCCGCGCGGCGCCGTTTCGAAACTGCGGATCGCGGGTTCGAATCCCTACTCGGCACGGAGCGCCTAATGAACGCGGTTCAGATGGGCGCGATCTGGCGCCTCCGAGTCCGCGCACGGTCGGCGACGGCCCGGGTTTGCGCCTGGTGCACGCTTCTCGCTGAGCGGCTGCCAACTCCGCTATCGCGTGAAGCGAAAGCCGAGCCGATCGCCCGGACCCGCAACCGTCACCGCAGATAAACGATGCAGCTAGTTGATCATCTGCCGAACCCGCTGGTTCGAGTAGTGCCTCCTTAGGGGCGCCTCACGGCCCCGGCCGGTCGTCCACGACGTACGCCCGCAGCACCTTCCCGGCGTAGACCTCCCGCACGCGCGCCTCCGGCCCGAGCGCCCCGATCACCTTCCGAACGCCGAGGCTCGAGCCCTTGAAGACCTCCGTCTCCTCCTGGTGGAACATGACCATCACGCGCCGGCCGTCGAAGTGGTTCGCGGCCACCTGTCCCTCGGTGCCGTGCGCGCCGTCGGCGAAGTCCGGCGGCAGGTCCCGGAAGCGCTCGCGCACCGCGTCGCCGTTCAGGGCGAACACCTGCGGCCCTATCCCCCAGTCCGCGGCCACGACCCCGTCCAGCGTCGGTGCGAGCTCGCCCGCGCGGTCGGCCACGTCGTAGATCTCGGGCGTCCAGACCGTGCCGAAGCTGTCGCCGTCGGCCAGCGCGTCCACGTACTCGCGCGAGGCGACCACCTGCACCGCGGCCATCCAGAGCACGACGGCCAGCGCGGCGCCGGCCACGCCGGCGCGTAGAGCGCGCGGGCGCAGCCGCAGCGCGACCGCGACGACCGTGACGAGGAGGAGCTGCGGCAGCGGCCAGAGCTGGATCAGGTGGTGCGAGCCGCCCACCTGGCGGGTGGCCACGAGGAAGACCCCGATCACGAGGAGCTGGACCAGCAGGAAGCCCGCCAAGCGGCCCTCGTCGCGCGGCAGCCGACTCAGCAGGGCGCCGCCGAAGGCGATCAGGCCGGCCAGCGCGGCGCCCACGTAGATCGCCGGCGCGGGGATCAGGGGGTCGAGCTCCCGCGCGGTCATGAACCCGTAGACCGAGCGGCCGCTGTAGGTGCCGTGGTAGAGGTCCCAGCGGTGCTCGAGCCGCTCCTCGAGCGTGTCCCTGGTGGTCTCGAGCGGCAGCTCGCGCGCCGGCAGCACGCTCTCGACCGTGAGGAAGCCGAGCACGGCCAGGAACGCCACCACGGGGAGCGCGGCGGCCAGGGGCCTGGCCCGGACCAGGGCGAACAGCTCGCGGCCGTGGATCAGCAAGGCGGCCGCGCCCAGGGCGGCCATGAACCAGGCGAAGTCGACCTTGTTGAAGAGCCCGATCAGCAGGGCGGCGGCGAGCAGCCACGCGTAGCGCAGGTGGCGGGTGCGCAGCAGGGCGAAGTAGGCGACCAGCGCACCCACGCGCAGCAGCGCCGAGAGGACGATCGGGCCCCAGTCGGCCTTCGACATCGTGACGAACGTGGGGTCGGTGCCCAGGACCACCGCGAGCAGCGCGGCCGGCCACGGCCCGAGCACCCGCCACGCGAGCAGCACGGCGAGCGCCACCGCGAGCAGGCCGAGCAGCACGGCCGGCGCGCGCATCGACTCCGGCGAGACGCCGAAGACCGAGAAGACCGGGGCGAAGATCCACGACTTCAGCGCTCCGATGTAGGGGAAGATCTTCGTCACCACCCCGTGGAAGCGGGCGTGGACGAAGTGCTGGTCGGGGTGGTCGGCGCCGAGCGCGGCGTTGACGAACGCGGTCTCGTCGTAGTGCAGGCCGGGCTTGTCGAGCGCGCTCAGGCCGGTGGAGAGGAAGAACGCGCCCGCGACCAGCGCGATCGCGAGCGGGGCGAAGCGGATCACGACCGGGCGCGGAGGAGCGCCACGCCGCACGCCGCGAGCACCGCTAGCGCCCCTCCGATCGTGAGGACCAGGGCGAGGGTCCAGTGCGTGGGCCGGTAGGTCATCTCCACCCGGTGGGTGCCGGCGGGCACCTCGACCGCGCGCAGGAAGCCGTCGGCGAGCATGATCGGCCGCTCCTCGCCGTCGACCTCGGCCTTCCAGCCGGGATAGTCGAGCTCGCTCGCCACCAGGACCGCCGGGGCCGCGGCCCGCGCCTCCAGCTCGATCTCGGTGGGCT
>JALZEZ010000217.1 GCA_030861775.1 Actinomycetota bacterium | reverse complement strand
GGCCCGGCCCGCAATCGACGCGGTCCGCTCGGCGACGGTCGGCACGCGAGCCGTCCCGCGCGTCGAGCACGTCGTTGTCGCGCCCGCCGACGAGGGTGTCCCGGCCGCTGTCGTCCGTCAGCCGGTCCGCGCCCGACTCGCCCTCCAGACGGTCGCGCCCGCTCCCGCCGAACAGCAGGTCGCCGCCCTTGCCGCCGTAGAGGCGGTCGCTCCCGCCGTAGCCGTACAGGCAGTCGGCGCCGCCGCGCCCGTGGAGCCGGTCGCCGCCGTCGTGCGCCACGAGGACGTCGCCCCTGTTGGTGCCGCGCAGGCGGGCCGGCGACCGCTCCGCCACGATCGCCCTCCCGCGGAGGCGACAGCCGGGCCGCGGCACGACCGCCTCAGCGGCCGCCGGGCTCCCGACCTCGGCCATGACCGCCACGGTCGCCCGGTTGGTCACCGACCGCTGGCCGACGCGGGTGGCGACGGCGGTCAGGCTGCGCGCGTGCGCCGGCGTGGCCGACAGGTCGGCCCTGACCGACACCCGCTCGCTCTCGCCGGACGCGAGGTGCGGCGAGTCGGGGGACACGAGCGCCTCCTCGCCGCCCCCGCCCGCGAGCCCCTCGATGTCGAAGTCCCCCTCCGGCCCGAGGTTGCGGACGGTGAAGACGGCCTCGGTGCAGCACCCCGCGACCGGCACCGGAGCCGGACCGGCGACGACCTCGACCGTCTGCGCCCGGAAGCGCCGCGGCAACGTCCGCCGGAACGGATGGCCGGCGGCGTCGCGACCGGTCACGGCCACGCCGAACGGCTCGCCGGGAGGACGGAACGCGCCCGTGAACGACTCCGGGTCCGCGGCCAGTGGATCGCCCTTCGCCAGCGCGACCGGCCCGATCGGGTCGCCGCTCTCGGTCACCAGCTCGAACGCGGCGCTCTGGTACGGGCCGATCAGCCGCGCGGCGGCTCGCCGCTCGGCGCCGGCGAGCGGCTCGCTCACCGGGAAGTACGCCTCGTGGTCGGGGCGGCCGGCCGGCTCGACGAACGAGAAGTCCGCGAGGGCGAGCGGGCTGTTGCCGCTCACGTCCACGCTGAACGGCCCGCCGCCGCTCACGCGCAGGCGCCACTCGCCCGGCGCCGGGCCTTCCACCACCGACACGAACCCGTTCGCCAGCGCCGACGTCGCCGGCACCGAGTTGCCGGCCGGGTCGAGCAGCGTGACCGAGCGCCCACCCTCCGGGTAGGAGACCGAGAACGCGACCCGCGACAGCGTGGAGTCCACCGGCACGGCGTACTCGCGCGGCGCGTCGCCCGTCCCGGCGGCCTCCAGCACGGAGACGGCGCCCGGCGCGATCTGCGCGCGCATCAGCGCGAACCCGCCCGGCAGCTCGTCCGGCTCCATGGCTAGCAGCTGCCCTCCGGTCCGCGCCGTGACGTCGAGCAGGTCGGGATCGACCGGCGAGCAGCTGCCCGTCGCGAGCGCCCACAGCTCGATGCGCTTCTCGCGCGCGCTCGCGATCACCCTCCCCTTGAGGTCCCCGTCCTCGGCGCTGGCGTCGGTGGCGAGAAACACCCGCGAGTCCGGCTTCGCCGCCCGGATCGCGCGCAGGAAGCCTCCGAACGCCACCTCCGGGCACTCGCCGCCCGCGCCGCCGTCCAGCCCGTTCACGACGTTCATGAACGCGTCCGGGTCCGGCGTGTCGATCGACAGCCTGGCCTCCTCGTCGAACTCGACGAGGACGTACTCGTCCGGCTGCTCGCTGGTCCCGCGCGTCGCGTCGACGAGCTTCCCGATCTCGCTCTTCACGGTGTCGATCTCCTCGAGCATGCTGCCGGTGACGTCGACGGCCACCGCGAGCGTCCCCTGGATGCCCATCAGCGCCTTCGTCGCGCGGGCGTCGCCGCGGACGCCGTCGGCGTCGAGGATCTCGTCCAGGTAGCGCCGCGACGCCTGCTGGGCCAGCGCCCACGCGTTCCCCCAGCCGGGGCGAGCCGGGGTGTCCTTGTTGAGGCCTCCAGGGCAGAAGTAGGAGCCGTGGCGCGTCTTGAACGCGGGGACGAAGCACTGGTTCGGCACCCGTGTCAGCACGGTCCCCAGGAGCGTCAGGAAGTAGCCGGAGGTCAGCGTCCTCAGGTCCGGGAGGAGCGTCCCCGGGTCGAACAGGGGGCTCGTCCGGACCGACCGGGGAGTGTCGCCGTAGGTCGTGTTCCCGAGCCGCTCGTCGATCCCCTCCCCTCCGCTCTCGATCCAGTTCGTGTGCGAGTAGAAGTCCTGGAGGGTGTGCAGAGCCTCGCCGAGGTACTCGCGCGCCGCCTCCCCGTCGGGCTCGTCGCGCGCGACCGCGGCGATCACCTCCCGCTTCAGGTCGACCAGCCGCTGGGTCCCCCTGGCGAACGACTCGTCGTCGAAGTGGAGGTGCGCGGTGAACTGGTGCCAGTCGACGTCCGCGTTGGCCTCGCTCACCTCGAGCTTGGCCCGGTCGCTGAAGCGCAGGGTCTCCCCGTCGATCGTGCGCTCCGCGCTGTCCAGGGTCGCGCTCGTGATCCCCATGTGGCCCGCCGTGTTCAGCCGGAAGGCCTCCGCCGCGGACGGGGCCCAGGCGCCGAGCGCGAGGAGGCCCGCGACCATCCACGGCACCCGGAGTGCCCGGCGAGTCCAGCGCACGAGCCAACCCTCTCCGGTGGCGACCGGCCGGTCAAGAGCCGCACGCTGACATTTCCAGGATCGCCTCTAGGATCGCCCACCGGAACGGACCAGCGATCAGGAGGACGCATGTACTCAGTGACGATCACGAACTCGACCGGCGCGCCGATGACCACGAACGACGGCCAGACCATCAAGCCGGACGGGACCTGGAAGTCCGACACCCTCGGCAACGCGTGGGTCCACAGCGAGGAGTTCGGGTCGATGAGCTTCCGCGACATCGGGTCCGACCACATCGGCGGCGACACGGACGAGACCTGGGGCGTCCTGATCACCTACGCGGGCCAGCACGCGGTCGGCCGCTACGAGGGCGGCGGCCAGCTCGAGGTGGCGTTCGACAAGTACCTCCGCGCGCACATCAGCGGCATGAACCTGCGCCACGTGGCCCTGCGCGACATGGTCTTCAAGGGCGAGACCGACGCCGCCTCCGGCGGCTAGCGGCTCAGACCGCGCGCGGGCGCGACAGGGTCGCCACCGCCGCAAGCGGCACCGCGAGCTTCGGCGTGCTGCAGTTCGGGCAGAGCCGCGGTGCCGTTTCGGCGGCCGGGGCGGGTGTGGAGTAGGTGCAACGGGGACAGTGGAGCTGAACCATCGGGCGTCCTTTCGGTGGATTCGCCTCAGGTCCGGTCGCGCCTCGGAGAAGGGCGCACGTCCCTGCAAGTCTCTTGGTAACCGGGCGGGCCTTCGAAAGATCCGCCGCGGACACCGTCAAGCCTAGTCTCATCGGCGGACGCGCGCCACGGAAAACCTCGGTCGTTGCGCCAAATGGCCGCCGCCCTTGTAGCCTCGCCCGCCATGACGCGCACCCGACTCCCACTCCTCGCCTGCCTCGTGGCCGCCGCGATCGCGCTCCCCGCCTGCGGCGACGACGACGCCAAGACCGACCCCTCCACCGCCGCCCCCGACGGCGGCGGGGCGACAACCACCGAGACGGTCCCGGCCGAGCCCGCCCCGGCAGCCGAGGGCGGCGACCCGAAGGACCTGAAGAAGAAGCCGCGCGTGGACATCCCGAAGGGCGACCCGCCGAAGAAGCTCGTGAGGGAGGACATCGTCAAGGGCGACGGCAAGGCCGCCAAGAAGGGCGACAGCGTCACGGTCCAGTACGTCGGCGTGCTGTACGAGGGCGGCACCGAGTTCGACGCCTCCTGGGACCGCGGCGAGCCGTTCCCCTTCGAGCTCGGAGCCGGTCAGGTGATCAAGGGCTGGGACGAGGGCGTGGCCGGCATGAAGGTCGGCGGCCGCCGCAAGCTGATCATCCCGGCGGACCTCGCCTACGGCCCGCAGGGCCAGCCGCCCACGATCCCGCCGGACGCGGCGCTCGTCTTCGTGGTCGACCTGGTCAAGGTCGAGTAGCCCGGTAGGCCTCCGCCGGTCGCTCCTCCCCGAAGGCGACGCCCAGCCCGGCCAGCACGCCGGGGATGAAGACCACCGCCAGCGGGACCAGCAACAGCCGCGACTCGGCCAGCACCGCCGCGAACAGGTGGATCGCCACCCAGGCCGGGACCACCGCCACCCCGAACGCCCTCAGCTCCGGCGGCCAGCGCCGCCAGGCGAGCAGGGCCAGCACCGGCAGCACGTTCAGCGTCTGGAACGCGAAGTCCCAGGTCATGCCGCGCGTGAGGTTGTAGTCGAGCAGGTCGAGGCCCGGCGACTGGCCATCCGCCTCGATGAAGAATGCCGACCCCACCGCCAGGCGCACGATCCCGTAGGTGGCCGCGAACGCGGCCAGCGCGATCGCCCCGATCCGCAGCGCGCGCCGCCCCTCGTCGCTCCGCCACCCGAGCGGCCAGGCCATCGCCATCAGCATCACCGGGATCAGCCCGCTGGTCTCGCGGTTCACGGCCGCCAGGACGGTGAGCGGCACCACCCACCACCAGCGCCGCTGGAGGATCAGCACCGCGGCGGCCAGGTAGAAGGCGATGTCGCCGTACGTGTTGAACGACATCGCCTGGTGGTGCAGGGCCTGGGTGAAGCCCCAGGCGAGCAGGCCGAGCCCCAGCAGGCTCTCGAACCAGCCGATCCCGAGCCGGCGCAGGAACAGCCACATCAGCCCGAAGATCGCCAGGTTCTGGAGCACGCGGAAGCCGAGGAAGCCGATCACGGCGGGCTTGTCGAACCCGGCCGCGTCCGCGACCTCGAGCGCCCCCTCCGCCCCCCACTCGGACAGGAGCCGGTAGCGCCAGGGGTCCCCCTGGGTGCCGTCGATGATCGCGTCGTGCCGCTCGCGCAGGTCGCCCTCGATGAACTGCTGGATGTCGCGCCCGCCGGAATCGACCAGCAGGCCCCGGTACTGGACGTACACGGTGGCGAGCGCGAGTACGACCACGAACACGAGCGGGAGGCGCCTTCGCATCGGGCGACCGTACCGCGCTACCCTCGCGCGCCGTGCGCCGCGCCCTCCTCTCAGCCATCGCCACAGCCGCCTGCCTGGCCCCGGCCGGCCCGGCCGCGGCGGAGGTCCAGTTCCTGCGCCAGTTCGGCGGGGAGAAGGGCAAGGAGCCGGGCCAGTTCGCCCTCCCCGACGGGGTCGGGGTGGACAACGCCGGGAACGTCTGGGTGGCGGACAGCCAGAACAACCGCATCCAGCGCTTCAGCCCCGAGGGCAGGGTGCTGCCCTTCCCGGCATTCGCCAAGCGCGGCTGGAGCCAGGCCCCGGGGCGCTTCAAGCTCCCCTACGACGTGGACGCCGACGCGCTCGGCAACCTCTTCGTCGCCGACACCCAGAACCACCGCATCCAGAAGTTCACGCCCGAGGGGAGGTTCGTCCGCATGTGGGGCCGAAACGGCGGCGACGGCACCCCCGGCGTCGGTCCCGGTGAGATGGACCAGCCGCGCGGGCTGGCGGTGGACCCGTCCGGCAACGTCTGGGTGGCCGACCACGAGAACGCGCGCGTACTGAAGTTCGACAACGACGGGCGGCTGCTGCTGACGCTCGGCAAGAACGGCGGCGACGGCAGCTACGGCGAGGGCGTGGGCGAGTTCAACTCCCCGCGCGGGATCTGCACGGACGCCGCCGGCACGGTCTACGTCGCCGACGACGTGAACCACCGCATCGTCAAGCTGGCGAACGACGACGGGCGCTTCCTGGCGATCTTCGGCAAGCCCGGCGGCCCGGCCAGCGGCTTCGGCACCGGTCCCGGCGAGTTCAAGCTGCCCTACGGCTGCGCGGTGGACGACCGCAACCACCTCTGGGTGGCGGACACGAACAACAACCGCGTGGTGGAGCTGACCACCGACGGCATGTTCATCCGCAACTGGGGCGTGAACGGCGGCGACGGCACGGGCGGCGCGGGCCCGGGCGAGTTCGAGGAGCCCTACAACGCGGGCAGCGACTGCGCGGGCAACGTCTACATCAGCGACGAGCACAACCACCGGGTGCAGGTGTTCGGCGAGCCGGCCAAGCGGCGGCCGGTGTGCCCGCCGGGCCTGACGATCAGCGGCGGCGCGGCGCAGCTCGGCAAGCGCCGGATCGTCGTGGACGCCCGCTGCGACCGCGACTGCCGCGCCGTGGCCCGGGCGACCATGCGCGACG
>JALZEZ010000042.1 GCA_030861775.1 Actinomycetota bacterium | reverse complement strand
CGGCCGAGCCGATCGGCTTCGTCGTCTGGTTCACGACGTTCTCCACCTTCCTCGCCCGGCCGGGCGCGTGGGTCGAGGACCTGTTCGTGCGGCCCGAGCACCGCGGGGGCGGCGCCGGGCGGGCGCTGCTCGCCCACGTGGCGGGCGTGGCGGTCGAGCGCGGCTACGGGCGCTTGGAGCTCTCGGCGCTCGACTGGAACAAGCCCGCGATCGGCTTCTACCACGCCCTCGGGGCGCGGTCGATGGACGAGTGGGTGGTCCAGCGCTTCGAGGGCGATGCGCTGCGGAGCCTGGCCGGCGCGCCCTAGCCCCGGACCTTCGCCCGCCGCCCCTTCGCCTGGTTCCCGACCGCGTCGAACGCGGTGGCGGCGACCTTGTTGCGTCCGCGCTTCAGGCGCACCTTGATCGAGAGCTTCCGCTTCCCGCCGGCGGCGGTCACCGCGCGCTGCTTGCCGTTCACCACCACGAGGAGCTGGTCGATCTCCCGGTCGTCGGTCGCGGTGACCGTGAGCTTGCGCCGCTTGGCCTTTCCGATCTTGACCTTCGGGCCGCGCGTGTCGCCCGTGGCCACGGCGGCGAGCCGCTGCAGCTCGTCGAGCGTGGCGGTCTCCGGGTCCTCTGTCACCGGCGGCACGTAGACGTCGCGGCCGAACGCGCCGATCGAGCCGGAGCTGAACACGAGGTTCGCCCAGTCGTCGTGCGGCTTCAGCGTGCTGAGCCCCCAGCTGCGATTCGCGTCGACCTCGTGCACGCCGTCAGTCTGGGCGTCGCAGTTCCAGTCGGCGCCCTGACCGTAGACGAACGTCCGCTCGTGACCGGACGGGCAGGAGTAGACGCCCTCCCACCCCAACGCGGTGCCGGTGGCGCCGACGTCGGCCGCCTCGCTCAGCGACCGCTCGTCGAGCGTCGCGATCCTGTCGTCACCGGGGCCGTCGTCGTAGCGCGAGTAGTCGACGGTCCACGGACCGCCCGCGCGGCGGAGGCCCATCATGTGCGCGTAGTTCATGACCGAGGGGTAGTTGGGCTTGAGGTTGTCCTCGTCGCCCCCGCCGTGCCGCAGCCCCAGCGTGTGGCCGAGCTCGTGCATGAAGACGCCGCCCTCGTTGACGGCGGAGCCCAGCGTGCAGTGGACGTCCCCGCTGCAGTAGCGCCCGAGCGCGACGATGAAGTCGGGGGTCCCGGGCCGAGAGGTTCCGCTCTTGCCGTCACCGATCTCGTGCACCGACAGCGCGTAGTGGAACGCGGGCGCGCGCTTCGCCTCGAACTTCGCGTCCTTCACGCGCTGGAACTCGGACCAGTCGTAGGTCGAGCCGCTGTACGAACCCAGCACGTCCCGATGCGGTAGGGGACCGGCCCGCGACAGGCTTCCCCACGTCGCGCCCGGCTTCATCGGGGAGCCCGGCCCGGCGTCGACGTGGAGGGCGATTGGCTCCGGCGCGTTGGCGAAGGCGTCGACGACCTTCGCTATCGCCGCGGGTTCGAGCTGGTGCGGCGGCATCCAGTCGAGCTCGACGAACACGTCCTTGCGGTTCGGGTCGGCGCCCATCGCCGGGAGGTCGACCTCGGGGGAGCCATCCCCGTTGGTGTCGATGCCCGCCGTCTCGTGCTTGTCCGAGATCCCGTCGCCATCGCCGTCGGCGTACGGGTCGGGTGGCGGCGGGGCCGGGGGCTCGTAGTAGGGATCGGGAAGGTCCCAGCGACCCCAGCTGCCGGTCGGCTGGCTCAGGCTGTCGAGCCACGCCTCGAGCCCAACGAGCCGACCCGGAACGGTGGTTTTCACGTTCTCGGTCCACACCTCGGGGTCCTTCGCCGTCCATTCCTTTGGATCGTGAAACGGGTAGGTCCGGCGAATGGTGGTGCCGCACCCCGACGCGACGAACTCGATCGTTCCGCCCGGGACCCAGGTCCCGATGACTTGCGGATACCTCCGCGCGTGGTCCAGAGGCAGCGGCGCGCGGATGAGGATCTCCCCCGTCGTCTCGTACGAGCCGATCTCCGAGCGCGTGTTCACGCACGGGGCGCCGGTCGTCTTGTGCGTTCCCGCGGTCGACGACGAGTAGTTGATCTCCCACTTGACCTTGGCCGGAATCCTGTAGAGCGCCACCCGGCCGTCGGACGTGGTTCCCTCCGGGCGAGGGCCACCGGTGGCCTCGAAGTGTCCGCGCTTGTACCACGGGTCGGGGCCGGGCTGGCTGCTCGACAGCGTCGAATAGCTCGTGAGGTAGTCGGCCGAGGCGGGCTCCCCGCCCGCGCTCGCCAGGGCGCAGACCGCTAGAAGCAGCCCAGTCACTCGTGGCCGGCGGGCGGGCGCGATGCGCACTTGCGAGTCCTGACGCCCGACGGTGCCGGGCGACGGGTGGTGCGACCCTAACTGGCGCGCAGGCGCTCGGTCAACCCGCCAGGCGGGGGTGCGCGACGAGGGCCATCTGGCGCGGCGGCGCTCGGCGTGGTAGACACTGACCGTGACTCGCCCGCGCCTCACAGCGGCGCTGGCCGCCGCCGTCGCGCTCGCGCTCGCGGCCGCCGCCCACGCGCAGACCTGCACGCCGGCCGACCCCTACGTGCGCCACGGCCCCGCGACGGTTGGCGCCGGCGCGGGCGACCGCGCGGGAGCCGCCGTGGCCTACGGCGACTTCAACGACGACGGCCGCGACGACCTGCTCGTCGGCGCCCCGAAGGCCGACGTGGGGACGGCGGTCGACGCCGGCGCGGTGCACCTCTACATGAGCACGGGAACGGGCTACGCGCCCGGCCGCCTCATCGTCCAATCGGCCGCGGACGGCGCGAACGAGGCCGGCGACGAGTTCGGCAGCGCGCTCGCGGTCGGCGACTTCAACGAGGACGGCGTGGACGACGCGCTGGTCGGTGGGCCGCTGGAGGACTTCGCCGGTCCCGACGGGCAGCTCAAGGTAGACGCGGGCGCGATCTTCATCCTGCCGGGCAGGCGCGGCACGGGGACGGCCGGCGGCCTCGGGCTCGACCGCGGGTTCTTCCGCGTGCAGGCGGACGTGGCCGGCGAGACCGTGGAGCTCGGCGACCGGTTCGGGGCGGCGGTGGCGGCGGGCGACGTCGACGGCGACGGCGACGGCGACGTGGTGGCCGCGGCTCCGTACGAGGACGTGGGCACGGTGTCGAACGCCGGCATCGTGGCGGCGTTCCCGGTGGAGGGCACGGCGCCGCTGGTGGGCTTCGCGCGAACGCAGGAGGCCGCCGGCGTCGGCGCGAGCGAGACCGATGACCGCTTCGGAACCTCGCTCGCGAGCGGCAACGTGACCGGCGACGGCGGCGCCGACGTCGTGATCGGGGCGCCCAACGAGGCGCCTGGCGCCCTCCCGCGCGGTGGCGCGATCTTCGTGCTCCAGGGCCTGGCCGGAGGCACGCCCGGCACGCTGCTCAAGCAGGGCTACGTCCGGCTCCAGGAGGACGCCGAGGGCGCCACGGAGGCCGGCGACCAGTTCGGGCAGGCGCTCGCGGTGGCGGACCTCGGCGGCGACGCGACGGCGGACATCGCCATCGGAGCCCCGGGGGAGGCACCCGGGAGCGCCCCGAAGGGAGGCGCGCTGTTCGTGCTCGTCTCCGGCGGCGACCCGGACTTCTACGTCTCGCAGGCGAGCGGCGGCGGCGACATCGAGGAGGGCGACCGCTTCGGCGCGTCGCTGGCGGCCGGCGACTTCGACGCGGACGCCGACGCCCACCGCGATCTGGCCGTCGGCGCGCCGGGCGAGAACAACTCCGGGGGCGCGGTGTCCCTGCTGACGAGCGCGGGCACCCGGGCGCCCGACGCCGGCCCGCAGCGCAACCAGACCCAGCTCGGCAGCGCCCACGAGGCCCTCGACGAGTTCGCGGCCTCCCTCGCCGCCGGCGACCACGACGGCGACGGCCGCGCGGACCTGGGCGTCGGCTCGCCCGGCGAGAACCAGACGGGGATCGCGAGCATCCACTCCGGCTTGACCACGCTGTCGCTCGGCGGCCTCGTGGGCGAGGTGACCGAGACGACCGCGAAGGTGTGGGCGCGGGCGGGCACGCCGGCCTCGCTGCGGGTCCAGTACCGGCCGCAGGGCACGACGAGCTGGGCGACCTCCACCGCCGCGACGCTCGACCCGGCCGCCGACCACACGGCCGTCGTGTCGCTCACCGGCCTCCAGGCGAACACGGTCTACGACTACCGCCTGGTGGTGGGCTGCGACGCCGACCGCTTCTCCCAGGCCACCTTCCGCACGCTGCCCGCCCGCAACACGCCGGGCGTGATCCGGTTCGCGTTCGGGGCCGACACGAAGTCGCCCAACGACGCCGGCGGCGAGCACTTCCGCGCCTTCGACTCGATCGCGGGCCTGGCGCCGCACCTGATGATCCTGGGCGGCGACCAGGTGTACGGCGACAGCGGCCGCTTCTTCGCGGACTCGACACCGGAGTACGACCGCAAGTACCGCGAGAACTGGGCCGAGCCGCACTTCCGCGCCTTCACCACCCGCTTCCCGACCTTCATGGTCTGGGACGACCACGAGATCGTGAACGACTGGCGCTCGGGCACCGCCGCGCCTTACCCCGCCGCCAGGGTCGCCTACCAGACGTACCAGAACGCCCACAACCCGGGCCCGCGCGTGGCGGGCGAGCTGTACTACTCGTTCCGGGCGGGCGGGGCCGCGATCTACGTGCTCGACACGCGCACCCACCGGAACCTCGGCGCGGGCACGATGCTCGGCGCGCAGCAGAAGGCCGACCTGAAGGCCTGGCTGTCGGATCCGGTCACGAACCAGGCGCGCTTCAAGTTCATCGTCTCGTCGGTCCCCTGGAACGACGCCTCGACGACCGGCAACGACTCGTGGTTCGGCTACAAGGCCGAGCGCGGCGAGATCTTCAGCCACATCCGCAACAACAACATCCGCGGCGTGGTCCTGATCTCGGGCGACCAGCACTGGTCCGGCGCCTTCCTGCACAAGGACGCCCCGCCGCTCGACGCCCACCCCTACAACCTCTACGAGTTCATGCCCACCCCGCTGGCGGTCGGCCGCCGCCCGATGTGCGAGCAGGCGCCGTTCGAGAACACCCCGTGCAACAACGCGGAGGTGACCACGCTCTTCAAGTACAACCTCACGAACGCGTTCGGGCTGTTCGACGTGGACACGACGGTCGCGCCGGCCCGGCTCACGGCCCGCTTCTACACGGACAGCGGGGTCGAGCTGCGCTCGTTCGTCATCACCGAGGACGACATCTCGGCGCCCTAGGCGGGAATCGGGCGCCCTAGCTCGGCCGGAGCCGGTAGTCCTCGCCGTGCATGAGGATCGGCTCGCCGCAGAGGTCGATGAGGCGCGACGCGGTGCGGTGGCCGATCCGCTCCTCGAGGTCCGAGAGCCGCTCGACGTCCGCGGTGAAGATCACCGATCGCCTGTCCTGGTAGCGGTCGTTGACGATCGTGTAGAGCTGCTCGAGCACCCACTCGTTGGTGCGCGGGACGGCCAGGTCCTCGATGTGGAGCAGGTCCACCGTGCGTAGCCGCTCCACCAGCTCCGTCAGCGACATGGCGGCGTCGTCCGCGTAGGTGGCGCGGATCGTCTCCAGGAGCTTCGGCGCGGTGTAGATCGCCACCGAGCGCCGCGCCCGGAGCGCCTCGATCGAGATCAGCATCGCCAGGGTGGTCTTGCCGGTGCCGCGGTCGCCCTTGAACCACATGCCCTTCCCGGCGTCCAGGCGGGCGCCGACGTTCAGGCAGAAGTCGCGGTAGTCCGGCGCCTGCGGGTGGTTGGTGAGGATCTCCCGCACCGGGTTGCGGTCGAGCGCCAGATCCTGGAAGCGGCGCGGGATCGCGTGGTCGAGCCGGCGGGCCCGGGCGCTGGCGATCCGGCCGTCGCGACAGCGGCAGGGGCGGGCGGAGTCGGTCTCCTCGTCGACCACGAAGCCGGAGCCGTCGCACTCCCGGTACGGACAGGCGTAGTCGCTCCCGGAGTCGGGCGCCAGGTGGGGGTTCAGCTCGTATGCGGCGCCGCGCCCGTACACGCGGCTCAGTCAAGCAGCGCGGTCAGACGCCTGCCAGCCGCGCGGGCGGCGCTTCCCGGTCGGACCGGGTTTTTCAGCGGCGGCGCTTCCGCTTCCGCTTCCTCGAGCGGGGGTGGACGGGAACGTCCGGATCGGCGGAGGCGGGCTCGTCGTCCTCCTCCTCGTCCTCGACCGGCTCGTCGTCCTCCTCCGCGGCCGCCTCCGGCAGCGCCCCCTCGCGCGCGGCGCGCTGCTCGGCCGCGCTCGGCCACGGCTCCGCCTCGCCGCTCTCCCAGGCCGGCCCGCGGGCGGTCGGCCAGCGGCCGAGGAACAGCACGCCCAGCGCGCCGAACCAGAACCACTGCACGACCGGGGGCGACCCGACCAGCACCGAGAACAGCGCCACGATCACGCCGAGGATCCCCATGAAGCTCGACAGGACCCCGGCCCGGCGGGCGTGGATGGCCAGGAAGATCGTGGCCGCGGCGGTCGCCAGCGAGCCGCCCGCGCCGATCGCGCTGAGCGCCACCGCCGGCCCCTCGGCCCGCTCGTCCTCGGCGAAGTCCACCGCCGCCTCGGGGTGCTTCGGGTCGTCCCGCAGCCCCTCCGTGATGCGGTCCACCACGTCCAGCTCGTTGATCGCCCCGACCACCGCGATCACCGCGAGGATCAGCGGCCCGGCCACGCCGAGGATCAGCGCGGCGCGCGGGATCTCGGGCCGCCGGAAGGCGACCACGCGGTAGAGGTAGCCGAAGACCACCGGCATCGGCAGCACCGACAGCGCCTGGAGCACCGCCGCGCCCATGTAGCCGCCGCGGTGCTGGTCGATCTCGAAGGCGCGCTCGACGGCGTCGTCGTACGACTGCCCGACCGTGCCCGCGTAGAGCGCGAAGGCGGCGATTCCGAAGGCGATCGTCGCGAACGCGGCGAGCGCCGCGGGCCGCCCGGCCCGCGCCTCCCACTCGAGCTGCTCGGTCCGGTTCAGCGGTCCGCCGCGCCGGACCTGGGCGGCAGCTCGGGGTCGATCGAGCCCCGGCGCACCGGGTAGTACTCGTCGTCGCTGGGGGAGACCGCTCGCGACAGCCGCTCGCCGGCGCCGAGCAGCAGGTTGAGGCCAGGCGCCATCAGCCGGATCAGCAGCTCCACGCGGTCGCGCCGGCGGCGCTGCTCGGGCGTCAGCGGCATCGGCTCAGCCTCCCCTCTGGTGGAAGAAGAACTCCGGCAGCGCGGCACGCGCCACCTCGGACGTCATCCGGTGGGCGAGGTGGAGGTCGCCGACGCGCACGGCCAGGTCGTCGAGCGTGACGATCCCGGCCAGGTCGTCGCCGTCCATCAGGGGCAGCCGGCGGATCCGGTTCTGGACCATCAACGCGGCGGCCTCCTCCACGTCCATGCCGCGGTCGCCGCAGACGATCGGGCGGCTCGCGTACCCGGCGGCGGGCTCGCTCACGGCCACGCCGTCGCCCGCCACCGCGAGCGCGACGTCGCGGTCCGTGATCATCGCGACCGGGCGCCCGCCATCCGCGATCACGACGGAGCCGACGTTGCGGTCCCGCATCAGCCCGCCCACGTCGGCGAGGGTCGCGTCCGGCGGCGCGGTCACGACCTGATGGGTCATCACCTCGCTGATCCGCACGGCCGCCGAGTGTACGGAAGGGCGGCGGTAAGGTCCGCTCCGATGCGCCACCTCGCGGTCACCGCGATCGGACGCGACCGGCCCGGCATCGTGGCCGCCGTGAGCCGCGTGCTGCTCGCCCACCGGGCCAACGTGGAGGACTCGCAGATGACGATCCTGCGCGGCCACTTCACGATGATGCTGGTCGTCTCGCTGCCGGAGGAGGCGGACGCCGGGACCCTGCGCGACGACCTCGAGGACGTGCGCACGGAGCTCGACCTCGAGGCGGTGGTGCTGAGCCCGCTCGCGGAGCTCGACGCGGCCGCCGAGCCGGTCCCCACCCACATCGTCACGCTCTACGGGGCCGACCACCCGGGCATCGTGCACGCGGCCACCTCGGCCCTGGCCGAGCGCGGCGTGGACATAACCGACCTCGCCACGAAGCTCGCCGGCGAGGGCGGCGACCAGCCGCCGCTCTACGCGCTGATGATGGAGATCGCCCCGCCCCCCGGGCTGACCGAGGAGGAGCTGCGCGCGGCCCTGACGGCGGTCGGCGAGGACCAGGGGGTGGAGGTCTCGTTGCGGGCGCTCGACGCCGAGGCCCTGTAGGGCCCGTGGCCGTCCGCGAGGTCCTCCGCGCCCCGCACCCCACGCTCAAGAGCACCGCTCGCCCGCTCGATCCCGGCGAACGCGACGTGGCCGAGCGCGTCGGCGCGGACCTGCTCGACACGATGCGCTCATTCTCGCGCTGCGTGGGGATCGCGGCGCCGCAGATCGGCGAGCTGGTGCGGGTGGTGGTCGTGGACGTGACCGATCACCCGAAGGCCACCGACTGCCACGGCGAGCTGGTGCTGGTGAACCCGCGCGTGGTGGAGTCGTCCGGGGCGGAGGTCGCGCGCGAGGGGTGCCTGAGCATCCCCGAGCTGACCGCCAACGTGCGGCGGGCCACGCGGGTGACGATCGCGGCCGCGGCGCCGGACGGGGCCGAGCTCGAGATCGCCACCGGCGGCTTCGAGGCCCGCTGCCTGCTCCACGAGCTCGACCACCTCGACGGGGTGCTCTTCCTCGACCGGGTGGACTCGCTGGCGACCGACGTGTTCCGCCGCAAGAGCTACGGCTGAGCGATGGCGCGGATCGCGTCCGCGACCACGCCGGGCGCCTCGTTCGGCACCAGGTGCCCCGACTCGCACTCGCGCAGCTCGGCGCTGGGGATCATCTCCGCGAGGACGAGCGCCGGCTCGCGATAGGCCGGCGGCGTGTTGGTCCCGGCCACCATCACCACCGGGGTCGCGATCGCGCGCAGGTCGCGCGGCGCGACCGCCCAGTTCCCCACGGCGCCCAGGTCGGCGGCGAAGCCCCGCGGGTGGTTCACCGCGGCCTTCGCCCGCTCGTAGCCCACGATGTCCAGGGCGTCCGGGCCGCACACCACGCGCGTGAAGGCGCCGATGGCGCCCGCCGCGCCGTGCTGGGCGGTCCCCTCCTCGATCTCCGCGCGCAGGTACGAGGCGGCCTCGGAGCCGCCGGAGCCGAGCCACAGCATCGGTGGCTCGATCAGCACCGCCGCGCGCACCAGGCCGGGCTCGCGGACGATCACGTCCAGGCAGGCCATCGCGCCGAAGCTGTGGCCGCAGAGCAGCGCCGGGGCGAGGTCGAACGCGCGCAGCAGCGCGATCAGGTCGTCGCCGTGCTCGCCCACCGTCGTGCCGGTGAATCCCTCGGGCGCGCCGCTCCCCCCGTACGCCCGGCGGTCGTAGGCGATCGTGCGGAAGCCGGGGCCGAGCGCCTCGCGCACCTCGTCCCAGATGGCCCGGGTCGAGGCGGTCCCGTGCACCAGGACGACCGGCCGCCCCTCGCCGCGCTCGTCGTACGCGAGCTCGACGCCCGCGCCCTCGACGGTGGCCGTGGTCACTTCCCGACTGGGTAGAAGCGCCGCATCGTCTCGAGGGCGAGCCAGCGCGGCGCGAAGCGCCCCACCAGCGCGGTCACCTTCGTCGCCGGCCCCGGGACCACCACGCGCTTGCCCCCGTCCATGCCCTCGATCGCGGCCCGCGCGGTGTCCTCCGGCGAGACCGACACGCCCGGCAGGTCGAGCAGGTTCTCGTCGATCTCGGCCACCTCGCCGAACTCGGTCGGGACCGGGCCGGGGCAGAGCGACGTGGCCGTGACGCCGGTGCCGTGCAGGTCGGCGCTGAGCGCGTCGGTGAAGCTGAGCACGAAGGCCTTGGTGGCCGCGTAGGTGGCCTGGCGCGGGACCGGCTGGAAGGCCGCGACCGAGGCCACGTTGAGCACGGCGCCGCGGCCGCGGTCGACCATCGGCGGGACGAACTCCGTGCACAGGTGCAGCACGGCCTCGACGTTCGTGCGCACCATCGCCAGCTCGCCGTCGGGGTCGAGCTCGTGGAAGCGGCCGCCGCTGCCGAACCCCGCGTTGTTGACGAGGATCTCCACGTCGAGCCCGCGGCGCTTGACCGCGCCGATCATGCGGCCGCGGGCGGCGGCCGAGGTCAGGTCGCAGACCGACACGTCGGCCCGCACGCCGTGCTCCTCCTTCAGCTCCTTGGCCAGCGACTCGAGCCGCTCGCGGCGCCGGGCCACCAGCGTCACGTTCAGGCCGCGGGCGGCGAGCTGGCGGGCGAACTCGGTCCCGATCCCCGACGAGGCTCCGGTGATCAGCGCCGTCGAGGAGTCGCTGGGCGGCGGCAGGGCCATCGCGGGCCGGAGGCTACCCGCTCGCCGTACAATCCGGCGCATGGCCGAGGAAGATCCGTTCGGCGGGCTGTTCGGCGACCCGGAGGAGCTCCGGCGCCGCATGGCCGAGATCGCCGAGCAGATGCAGGGCGCCCAGCGGGTCGCGTGGGCGGACAACGCGATCAAGCTCGCGGTCGAGATGACCGTGGCCGGGATCAACCGGCTCAACCTCCAGGGGAACGCCGAGCAGCAGGCCGCCGAGGTGCGCGCGGCGATGGGCGTGCTGTTCCCCGAGGCCGTGACCCTCGTGCGCGAGGCGCGCGAGGGGTTCGGGACCCAGACCTAGACCTAGACCTCCGCGGGCGCCTTCCGTCCCGTCCCCTCCTCCTCGCGCTGCGCGCGCCCGCGCGCGATGACCTCCTTGAAGCTGCGGATGCGGAAGATCACCGCCAGGGCGACGAAGCCGACCGCGAAGGTGAAGGCGGCGATGGCGATCTGCTGGCCGACCGAGTAGGCGGCCACGGTCGACGAGCCGCCGAAGACCTTCACCAGGAGCGCCTGCTGCGCGCCCGCCCCGCCGGGGGTGAACGGGAGCGCCGCCGAGACCGCCTGCACGCCGAGCACCAGCAGCACGTTCTTGACCGATCCCCCGACGTTGAAGGCCTCGAGGAGGAACCAGAAGGCGGTGAAGCGGAAGACCCAGCCGGCGGCCTGGATGGCGAAGACCTCGCGCAGGTAGCGGCGGCGGTCGAAGGCGATCGTCAGGCCCTGGCGCACGCCGGCCCAGAAGGCGCGCACCCGCGCCGAGAGCAGCGCGGTGGCCACGATCGCCCCGATCGCCATCGTGGTGAGCAGGAACAGCGTGAAGCGCGGGTGCTGGGCGAAGTACGACAGCTCGAAGGCGTTCAGCTTCGAGAGGTCCGGTGGCTTGGGGAACACGCCCTGGGTGAACGCGAAGATCAGGATCGAGCCGCCGACCACCAGGTCGAAGCCGAGCTCGACGGTGAACGCGGCGCCCGTGGCCGGGTAGGTGGCCTGGGGGATCGAGTTCTTGGTCAGGAAGAGGCGGACCAGGTCCCCGCCGCGGGCCGGGATCACGCTGTTGAAGCCGTAGCCGGCCATGTACGCGCCCCAGATCTCGCGCCAGCGGAACTCCTTGTCCGGGTACGCGGCGCGGAGGATGTTGTAGGAGGCCCGCGAGCGCAGGGTCAGGTAGGTGCCGAACGCCAGCAGGGCGACGGCCAGCGATCCCCACTGGACCGCCGCGAGGTTGGCGAAGAACTCCTCGACGGCGTCGAAGAACGACCGGAACGAGTCACCGAGGGTGGCGACGGTGGGCACGGCGCTCACTCACCCAGCGTCTCGAGCGCCAGCTCGACCGCGCGGTCCCAGTAGCGGCGGCCGTGCTCGGCCGACGCCTTGGCGGGGTCCCCGAGCACGCCATTCTCGGCGAGGTCCGCCACGCCACCGTCGCGGAAGAGGGTGCCCACGGCCTCCTGGGGGTCGCCGGTGAAGCCGGCCTCGGCCCGGTCCATGTGGACCAGGTCGGGGTGGAGCGCCAGCATCAGCGACGTCTCCCACTCGCCGGCGTGCAGGCCGCCCTCATTCAGGGGGACGCCGTGCTCGTCCTGCCCGAGGATCGCGATCTGGAACAGCACCGAGAGGTCGGTCAGCGCGTCCACCCGCACGCCCTCGACCTCGCCCAGCGCCTCGATCGCCGCCGCCAGGGGGCCGAAGTTGCCCCCGTGCGTGGGGACGAGCACGACCCGGCGGAAGCCGCCCGCCGCCAGCGAGCGGACCACCTCCGCGACCAGCGCGTGGAAGGTCTCCTCGCTCACCGACATCGTGCCCGAGAACCCGACGTGGTGGGCGGAGCAGCCCACCCGGATCGTCGGCGCGACGAACGCGTCGAGGCGGTCGGCGAGCGCCCGCGCGAGCGCGTCGCCCAGCAGGGCGTCGGTCCCGATCGGCATGTGCGGGCCGTGCTGCTCGGTGGCGCCGAACGCGAGCACGACCGTGTCGCGTCCGTTCTCGATCTCCCGCTGGACGTCGGGCCAGGTGACCTTGTCGAGCTCGATCGCGGGCACCGCGGGCGAGCCTACTTGAGCAGCCGCGAGAGGCGGCGGTCCTTGAGCACCCGCCCGCCGGTCTGCTCGCTCGGGCAGTAGCACATGACGTAGTCCTTGAAGTGCACGGCCTCGATCTTCGTGCCGCAGCGCGGGCAGGGCTCGCCCGCGCGGCGGTGCACCTGGAGCGGCATCGGCGCCTTGTCCGGCAGCGACTCGCCGACCACCTTCTCGTAGTGCTCGAGCGCGCCGCCGAGCACCTCGTCGATGGCGCCGTGCAGGCGCTCCACGTCCTCGGGGTCGAGGTCGTTGCCCTGCCGGAACGGGGAGAGGCCGGCCTGCCAGAGGATCTCGTCCACCCAGGAGCGGCCGATGCCGGCGATCGCGCGCTGGTCGCGCAGCAGCGGGTGGAGGTGGCGGGGCTGGTCGAGGATCCGGGCCAGCTCCTCGAGCGGCGGCACCGGCCAGGCCTCGGGCCCGAGCTTGGCCACCGACTCGTCGGCCTCGAGGTCCGCGGCGGTGAGCAGCTTGGCCCAGGCCCGCTGCTGGGTGCCGAACTCGCGCAGGCGCAGCTCGCGGCCGTCGTCGATGCGGATCAGGAGCCGCGAGTGCTTGTCGCGCAGCGAGGCCCGGTCGGGGAACACCTGGAGCCGGCCCGCGGACATCAGGTGCACGAGCAGCGCCAGGTCGCCCTCGAGCTCGACCACCGGCATCTTCCCGATCCGCCGGACCCGCTCGATCGCCCGCCCCGCGAGCGCGTCGAGCGGCGGGTCGAAGGTCTTCATCGTGACCATCCCGGGCGCGAGCGCGGACTCCACGCCCGCACCCTCGAGCGCCGCGTTCAGGCGCCGCGTGGCGATCTCGACCTCGGGCAGCTCCGGCACGGAGCCGAGGTTAGGCGGGCGCTAGCGGACCGTGACGGTCTGCGTCATCCCGATGGGATGCAGCGTGCACATGATGCGGTAGGTGCCGGGCACCTTGAACTTCACGTCGAACGTGCGGCCGTCGTTGAGGTTCGGCGACGAGAAGCCGCGCGGGCCGTTGGCGAGCGTGACGTTGTGCAGGGTGGGCGTGCCGAAGCTCCAGCGCAGCCGGCCGCCCTTGCGCAGCGCCGCGTTCGGGATCGAGAAGAACGAGTCGCGGGCCTTGATGGTCGTGCCGCTCTTCACCGCGCGCGTGCGACCGGGCGGGCGGCTTATCGAGACCGCGCGGCCCTTCGAGTCCACGCCGGTGAGCGGGACGGTGAACTTCGGCGTCTTCGTCCGGTACTTCTCCCCACGCAGGTCGGCGAGCTGGACGTTGGCGCCGTCGGTGGGCGGCGGCGCGCACGGCTCGCTCACCTCGCCCGGCGCCAGGTACAGCACCGCGATGCCCATCACGCGCGTGTGCGGGCGCGAGTTGTCGTAGCGCGAGGTGAGCCGTAGCCGCTGCCCCTTCTGCACCGGGAACCCCTGCGACGAGATCCAGCCGCTCATCGAGATCGGCCCGGGCTCGTGGAGGATCGGCCGCACCGTGTAGAAGGGGTGGTCGGGCATCCCCCAGGCCGGCTTGGAGGTGAGGATCTCGCGGTTGTCGCACTCGGGCTGGGAGATCGCGATCTCCTTGCCGCCGCCGTGCAGGTGGCCGCCACCGGCGAGGATGCGCCCCGACTCGGGGGCGGCCAGGTCGTAGGTGCGCTCGTGGATCGAGCCGGCCTTGCCGCCGCCGGGCACGTCGTACACGGGGTCGGCCTGGCAGTTGACCGCGTCCATCCACAGCGGCCGCACCGGCTTCAGCTCGGCGGAGTCCTCCCAGGTGATCGTGTAGCGGATCTGGGCGTTGTCCTTCTTGCCGCGGTGGTTCATGAGCATCCAGACCATGTACCAGGAGTCGTCCTTGGTGACCCGGTACCCGTAGCCCTCCGGCAGCGCCATCACCTGGCGCTCCTCGCCCGCCGCGTAGAAGGGCTCGCCGGCGGCCGGAAGCTTGGTCTTGCTGTCGAAGCTGGTGATCGACTCGCAGCCGGGGTGCTGCACGCCCAGGCGCGCGAACACGATGTGGTGGAGCATCAGCCGGCTGATCGGGACCTGGGTGCCGTCCGGATTCACCACGTCGACGCTCATCGCCGTGATGTAGCCGTTCACGCCGGGCTTCAGCACCGCGCTGGCCTGCTCGACCTCGAACGGGTCCACGTCGACCGGGAAGTCGAACGACTCGGTGCGCGTCTCGGCCGTCGCGGGCACGGCGCCCGCGAGCAGCAGGCAGAGAGCAGCGAGCAGTGCGAGGGGCCAGCGCGTCACCACAAGTACGAACAGACACTAGGCGCAGACGACGCGGCTGTCACCGCGGTTGGCGCCCTACCCTGCGTGGCATGCGGATCGCGGTGTCGAGCGACGAGCGCACGGGCGTGGCCGAGGCGGTCGTGGAGGAGCTGCGCCGGCGCGGCCACGAGCCGGTCGTGCACGGCGCGCTGGCCGACGGCGAGCGGCCCGACTGGGCGTGGTGCTCGGAGGCCGCCGCCCGCGACGTGGCCGAGGGCCGGGCCGAGCAGGCGGTCGTCTGCTGCTGGACCGGGACCGGGGCGTCGATTGCCGCCAACAAGGTGCCGGGCATCCGCTGCGCGCTGGCGTGGAGCGTCGAGACCGCCACGCTGGGCCGCGAGCACAACGACGCGCAGGTCGTGGCCGTCGGGGCGCGGATTCACACGCTCGACGCGGCCGCGGAGATCGTC
>JALZEZ010000497.1 GCA_030861775.1 Actinomycetota bacterium | reverse complement strand
GCGCGGGGCTCGCCGGGCTCACCGCCGCGCGCGACCTCGTGGCGGCCGGGAAGTCGGTCGTGGTGCTGGAGGCGCGCGACCGGGTCGGCGGGCGCGCGCCACCGGCCAGCGGGTGGTGGTTGCGGTCCCGCCGAACCTGGCCGGGCGGATCGACTACAGCCCCAAGCTGCCCGCGCTGCGCGAGCAGCTCACCCAGCGCATGCCGATGGGGTCCGTGATCAAGGTGCAGGCGATCTACGAGCGGCCGTTCTGGCGCGACCAGGGGCTGAACGGGCAGGTCGTGAGCGACACCGGCCCGGTCCAGGTGACCTTCGACAACTCGCCGCCGGACGGCTCGCGCGGCGTGGTGATGGGCTTCATCGAGGCGAGCACGGCGCGGTGGCTCGACCGGGCGAGCGCCGAGGAGCGCCGCCGCCTGGTGCTCGAGAACTACGCCACCTACTTCGGCGAGCAGGCGCTGAACGCGACCGGCTACGTGGAGGCGCGCTGGGACGAGGAGGTCTGGACCCGCGGCTGCCCGGTCTGCGGCGCGGCGCCCGGCGTGCTGCTCGACCACGGGCCGCAGATCCGCGCGCCGGCCGGCCGCATCCACTGGGCCGGGACCGAGACGTCCACGTACTGGAACGGCTACATGGACGGCGCCGTCAGGTCCGGCGAGCGGGTGGCGAAGGAGGTCCTGCCACGCCTCGGCCGGACCGTCTGTGCGCCGCGCGGCGGCCGTCGCTAGTCTCAGCGCCGTGGACATGCGCCACGAGGACATCATCCTCGAGACCGACCGCTACCGGATCGAGGGCAAGCTCACGCTTCCGCGGGAGGGCTACCGCAGCCGTCTCTCGGACTACGTGAACCAGCGCGATCGCGAGTTCTTCGCGCTGAACGACGCGACGGTGACCGCGCTCGACGCGCCGGAGCAGACGCGCACCGCGTCGTTCCTGATGGTCGCCCGCTCGCACGTGCGCATCGTGGCGCTGGCCGCCGAGGAGAGCTTCGGCGTGTCCGGCGAGCGCGAAGCGGCCTGAGGTTTAGCTACACGCGCGGGTGGGGAGAGGTCCCCACGCAGGGGTACATAGACGTACCTTCACTCGACAGAGGGGGCATGAACGCATGAAGCGAATGCTTCTGTTCGTGGTGGTCGCCATCGCGGCGATCTCGGTTCCGGTAGCGGGAGCCGCGCCGAAGATGGAGAAGGCCAACGGCACCGGCCAGAGCGCCAGCTACGGCAGCGTCCACGTGAACGCGAAGGACCAGGGAGACGGTCCGCGCGGGCACTTCTTCGTGGGCACCGATGCGATGCAGGGTGACGTGACCTGCCTGAGGCAGGAGGGGAACACCGCGCTCGTCGGCGGTCTGCTCCGCGGAAGCGGCATGCCGATCCTGATCGAGGTCGTGGACAACGGCCAGCCGGGTCACGGCGCCGACCAGCACCGCTGGCGGCCGGCGATGCCGGGCGAGGTCGCTCCGCCCGACTGCGAGGACTTCGGCAACAACCCGCCGAGGGCCACGATCGAGCGCGGCAACTACGTCGTGCCGACGGGCTCGGGCGGCTAGTCCGCACCGACACGCGTCGTTTCGAGGGGGAGCCGATCGGCTCCCCCTCTTCTTTGCTCAGACGCCGACCGCCACCTCCGCGCCGAGCGCGAACGGCGGGACCAGGTCGATCCGGTCGCCGCTCCAGAAGCGGCCGGGGTCGTACCAGCTCGCCGGGCGCCGCTTCGGGAGCAAGCCCATGTGCTGGTAGGTAGTGGCCACCAGCTCCGCGCAGTAGATCGCCTCGCGCGAGGACGAGCGGCGGAAGCGGCCGTTGAGCCACTGGAGCGCGAGCCCGCCGGTGGTCGGGAACGGCCGCCCGTCGAAGCGCTCGATCGCCTCCATCAGCCGGTCCTCGTGGTGGCGCTCGATCGTGCCCTCGAGCGGCCGGGTCCAGGCCCGCTGGCGGTAGCGCTGGCTCCAGTTCGTCACCGCGTCGGCGAGCCGGTGGAGCTGCACGCCGCGCTGGCGCTCGCCGGTCCACACGTCGGGCAGCGAGCGGCCCACCTCTGCGTGCCAGAGGAGCGGCGGGAGGTCGTCGATGGCGACGACCATGCCCACGTGGTTGACCGGGCTGTTGGTCACGGTCCGGATCGCCAGGTCCGGCAGGGAGCGCCCGCGGAAGAGCCAGATGTCGCCGGTGGCCGCCGCGGCCACGGCCTCGTCGAGCGTCAGCGCGGCGGTTCCTCCTCAGGAGGCTCGTCGTCCGCCGCGACCTCCTCCAGGCGGCGGTGCAGGCGCTCGCGCAGCTCGTCGGGGTCGTACTCCGCGTGCGCGCGACGACGGCGCTGCGCCACGATCGCGCCGGTGGCCGCCACCCCCGCCACCCCCGCCAGCCCGATCCACTTCCAGGGCACGCGCATCGGGTCCTACCGCCGCGGCAGGTGCTTCAGCGGGTTCACCGGCGTGCCCCACGCCGCGCGGCCGCGGCGCACCTCGAAGTGGAGGTGGGGGGTGTCGGAGGTGCCGGTGCTGCCCACGTGGCCGATGACCTCGCCGCGGCGGACCTTCGCGCCCTGCTTGGTGCGGAAGCGCTCCTGGTGCGCGTAGCAGGTGAGGATCTTCGCGTGCGCGATGCAGGTGTAGTTGCCGTAGCCGTCCTGCTCCTCGCGCATCACGACGGTGCCGGACGCGGCGGCCTTGATCGGGGTGCCGGTCGGGAGCGGGATGTCGATGCCGGCGTGCTCGTGGCCGCCGCGCTGCTCGCCGAAGCGGCCGGTGATCGCGCCGCGCACGGGCCAGGCGAGCTCGTCGCTGGGGGCC
>JALZEZ010000216.1 GCA_030861775.1 Actinomycetota bacterium | reverse complement strand
ACACCGCGCTGCGCCGCGCGGCCGCGCTGATCGGGGCCGGGAGCGCGGGGGCCCAGGACCCGCAACCCGAGATCGCGCCACGCTCGGCCTGGGAGGGCGGCCAGTGCCAGCCGCGCTCGGCCCCGGCCTACCGCGAGGTGAAGGTCGCGTTCGTGCACCACACGGTCAACGCGAACGACTACACCGCCGAGCAGGTCCCGGCGATGATCCTCGGGATGTGCCGCTACCACCGCAACTCGCGGGGGTGGAACGACCTGGGCTACAACTTCGTGGCCGATCGCTTCGGGCGGCTGTGGGAGGGCCGCGCGGGCGGGGTCGACAAGGCGGTCGTGGGCGCGCACACCACCGGCATGAACAGCCAGTCGTTCAGCGTCTCGAACCTCGGCACCTACAGCGAGGTGCCGGTCAGCGAGGAGGCGCTCCAGGCGATGACCCGGCTGATCCGCTGGAAGCTCCCTCTGCACGGGCAGCCCACCAGCGGGCAGGTCGCGGTCGTCTCGAACGGCGGCAGCGGCAGCCACTTCGAGCCCGGCGAGGAGGCGACGCTCGAGCGCGTCTCCGGCCACCGCGACGCCAACAGCACGAGCTGCCCGGGCCAGGTCCTGTACGACCAGCTCCCGCAGCTACGGGAGCGCGTGGCGGGCGCGCCGGTCGCGCCGCGGGAGCCCGCGACGGTCACGCTCGAGCGCCCGCCCAAGCGGCTGGCCAAGGGCACGAACCAGAAGATGCGCGGCACCGTCTCCCCGGCCAAGCAGTCGGTGTCGATCCTGATCGAGAAGAAGCAGCGCGGACGGTGGGTGCGCTGGTTCGGGCGCAGCGTGCCGGCGCGGCCCGACGGCACGTTCCTCAAGAAGGTGCGCTTCCGGCACGAGGGCCTGTACCGGGCCACCGCGCTGTTCGGCGGCGACGGCACGAACGCCCCGGGGCGCTCGCGCACCTTCCACGTGCGCGTGCCGCGGAAGCCGCCGTCGGGGAGCTCGTACTCCGATCCGAAGGGCGGCGGGGCGGCGGCCCGCTAGCGCGGCGGGCGCGGGCCGCCGGCGACGATGTCGCGGCCGGTCGGCTCGTCGTGCTCGTCCAGCTCGATCTGCCAGAACCAGCGGGTGAAGGTCATTCCGGCGTCGAACTCGCCGACGTGCGGCTCGATCCGCTCGCCGGCCGCCATCCGCACGATCAGCTCCGGGTAGGTGCGGCCGGGGCGGGCCGCGTACATCGGGGCCGGGAAGGCGCCCCCGAAGCGGGTGTTCACGTCGGTGATGCCGAGCCCGATCTCGGGGTCGCGGAAGGCCTGTACGGTGCAGGGCCCGCGCACCCCGAGCTTCTCGCCGACCGCGCGGCCCAGCTCGATCAGCTCCGGGTCCGCGATCACCGTGCCCTTGATCGACTCCCCGCCGCGCGACTCGATCATCGTGCGCGGGATGGCGTTCAGGCAGCGGCCGTCGAGGTCGCAGAGGATGTCCATCGAGAACTCGTGCCCGCCCATCAGGCGCTGCACCATCACCGGCTCGCCCACGTAGCGGATGAAGAACTCCATCTGCTCGCGGTCGGCGGCGGGGTGGATCGAGCGGGCGCCCGACCCGCGGCGCGGCTTGACCATCACCGGGTACGACTCGGGCTCCTCGCCGGGCAGGACGGTCGGCGGGCTCGGCAGGCCGTGGCGCAGCAGCAGCTCGTGCGTCTCGTACTTGTCGTAGGTGGCGCGGCAGACCTCGGGCTCCGGCACGAACGCGGGCAGGTCGGCGCGGGCGAGCACCTCGATGTCGAGGTCGGTCAGCGGCACCACGGCCTTCACGCCGTGCGCGCGGACGAGGTCCTGTAGGAACGGGACGTAGCTGGGGTCGTCGATGCGCGGCGGCGAGACGCGCACGTCCGCGGCGTAGCGGGCCGGGGCCAGCGGGCTCGGGTCCGCCGCCACCACGAACGCATGCTCGGCGAACGCGCTGACGATGTCGTAGCGCTTTCCCACCCCGGTGAGGAGGACGGCTACGCGGTCGGCTTCCATCCACCCGTCTCCCCCTTGTAGAGGCCGTGTCCGGTCGCGAGCATGCGCGCGGTCCTGGCCAGGATCCGCAGGTCGAGCAGCAGCGAGCGGTTGTCCACGTACCAGACGTCCAGCTCGATGCGCTCGTGCCAGGGCAGCGAGGCGCGGCCGTTCACCTGCGCCCAGCCCGTGATGCCCGGCTTGACCTCCAGCCGGCGCCGCTGCCTCGGCGTGTACTGGTCCACCTGGGCCTGGATCGTCGGCCGCGGCCCGACGATCGACATGTCGCCGCGGAGCACGTTGACGAGGTTCGGCAGCTCGTCGAGCGAGAAGCGCCGCAGCAGGGCGCCGACGCGCGTGATGCGCGGGTCGCCCACGTTCACCGCGAGCCCGTCGCCGATGTGCTCGGCGCCCGCGACCATCGTGCGCAGCTTGAGCAGCTCGAACGGCTCGCCGTCCTTGCCGACGCGGCGCTGGCGGTAGATCGGGTGGCCGCGCGACTCGAGCCGGATCGCGATCACCGCCGCGACGAGCAGGGGGCTCGTGATCACCAGCGCCGCGCCCGCGATCAGCACGTCGAGCGCGCGCGTCACCGCGTGCCCTCGGCCTTCTCCCAGGTGGCGGGCGTGCCGGTGCGCAGCCAGTCCCAGAGACCGCCGAGGATCGAGGCCGTGACCAGCACGTAGTACTGGGCCAGCCGGAAGGGGCGCCAGGGGATCACGTAGGCGAGGACGGCGGCGGCCGCGACGGCGAGCTGGACCGCGAGCGTGACCGCGTAGACCGGCCCCTCGCCCAGCAGAGCGACGTTCGTGGCCAGCGCGATCAGGTGCAGGAACGGCGTGGCGTAGCGCAGCAGCCGGTGCGAGGCGAGCTGCCAGGCGTACAGCGGGCCGTATCCGCGCGGCGACAGCATCCCGCCCTGGATGACGATCGGCCACATGTGGCTCATCATGCGGCGCTTGCGCCTGCCCTCCGCGCGGTTGTCGGGGGTGGTCTTCTCGCTGGCCTGTGCGCGCGGCTCGTAGACCGGGCGCCACCCGCGCTTGACCATGTTGAACGGGAACGAGAGGTCGTGGCCCATGCGCGGGTCCACGACGATGTACGACTCCTTCCGGGTGGCGTACAGCCCGCCGTTGCCGGCGGTGACGCCCGCCAGGCGCGACTCGAAGGCGCGGATGGCGGTCTCGTAGCGCCAGTAGGCGCCCTCCTGGTTGGCGCTGGTGCCCTCGAAGCGGACCTGGCCGCAGACATAGCCGACCTCCGGGTCGGCGAACGGGGCCACGAGCTGGCGGAGAGCGTCGGGGGCGAGCGTGGTGTTGGCGTCACTGAAGGCGAGGATCGCGCCTGTCGCGCGCTCGACCGCCTGGTCCTGGGTGCGCACCTTGCCCTGGTTGGGGAGGTCGAGCACCAGGTCGGCGCCGGCCTCCTGCGCCAGCTCGACCGTGCGGTCGCTGGAGCCGTCGGAGGCGACGATGACCTCGAGCCGGTCGCGCGGGTAGTCGAGCTCGAGCGCGTTGCGCACCTTGGCGGCGATGACCGCCTCCTCGTCGTAGGCCGGGACGATCAGCGAGACGCTGGGGAGGTCGCCGGGCGGCGGCTCGGCCTCGTCGCGGGCGAGCAGCCGGAGCACGAGCGGGTAGCCGGCGTGCGTGTAGACGATCAGGGCGGCGGACGCCCAGAAGAGGACCTCGATCACGGCGCGATTATCGCGAGGGGCTCGGCACCATCGCCGCGAGCCGCTCGATGGCCGGGCAGGGCAGGCCGTGGCGGGCGGCGGCGCGCAGGACCGAGCCGGCGATCGCGTCGAGCTCCGGCTCGCGGCCGGCGACCACGTCGCGGTGCATCGAGGTGTCGAGCTCGGGGTGGGCGTCGTCGAGGTCGGCGATGGTCCGCTCGGGGTCCGCGTCGGCGCCGTCGGCGCGCGCGACCGCGGCGGCCTCGCGCACGGCGGCCTCGAACTCGGCGCGCAGCTCAGGCGTCGAGAGGATCGGGCCGAGGGGCTTGTCGAACGCCGTCGTGGTGAGCGCCAGCGCGCAGAGGCGCACGAGCTTGCCCCACATCACGTCGGGCTCGGACTCGCGTACGCGGGCCGGGATGCCCGCCTCGTTGAGCAGCTCGGCGAGGTGGTCGATCGCGCCGCGCATGCGCGGGTCCGACGTGGCCAGCTCGACCAGCAGGAACGGGCTGGTCTGCTCGATCCGGGTCGGCGCGGTGCGGGTGGACTCGACCCGGATCGTGGCCGCCACCGCGCGCGGGCCGAAGCGCTCGCGCAGCACGTGCAGATGGTCGAGGCCGTTGAGCAGGGGCACCACCAGGTGGGGCTCGGCCTGTACGCGCTCGAGCGACTCGGCCAGGCCGGTGGCCTTGACCGCCACGAACAGCACGTCGCTCTCCCGCTCGAGCGCCGCCGCCGCCTCGGGGCGGGCCGACAGCGGGCCGAGCCGGACGCTCTCGACCGTCAGGCCGCCGGCCGCGATGGCCGCGGCGGTCTCCTCGCGCGCGACGACGGTCACCCGGTGGTCCGCGCGCTCGAGCGCGGCCGCGAGGAAGCCGCCGACGCCACCGGGGCCGAGGATGGCCATGTCCGCCACGGGGCGAGAGGCTACGAGCGACGAGCGCGCGGCCCATCGCTCAGAGCAGCTCGCGGTAGAGGGCCATCGTCCGCTCGGCGATGCGGTCCCAGGAGTAGGGGCCGGCGGCGGCCGCGCGGGCCCCGGCGGCCAGACGCTCGCGCTCGGGCTCGTCGGCGAGCAGGTCGCGCAGGGCCGCGGCGAGGGCCGGGGGGTCGCCCGGCGGGACGAGCCTCGCCGCGCCGTGCTCGGCGACCTCGGTGAATCCGCCGACGCGCGAGAGGATGGCCGGCTTGCCGAACGCCAGCGCGGTGTAGAGGACGCCGGACTGGTCGATCTCGCGGTACGGCAGCACGACGAGGTCGGCGCGGCGGAAGAACGCGGGGATCTCGGGGTCCGTCACGAAACGGGGAACGAACCGGACGGTCGCGCGGGCCCGGCCCGCGGCCTCGCGAAGCGGCTCGATGGGCATCCGCGGCATGCCGACGATCCAGAGCTCCGCTCCCTCGATCTCGCGGAAGGCCTCGAGGAGGACGTCGACGCCCTTGTACGGCCGCAGGAGGCCGAACAGCATCACCACCGGTCCCTCGACCGCGGCCAGCTCGGGGGGCAGCGGGCGCTCGTCGTTCAAACGGGTCAGGTAGTCGAAGACCCCGTGCGGGATCACCCGGATCCGGTCCGGGTCCACGCCCAGCTCGTCCCGCAGGCGGCCCGCGCCGTGCTCGGAGTGCACCACCACGGCGTCCATCCTCCGCGCCAGCCGGCGGGTGGCCGCCACCTGGCCCGGGCTCGGCTCGCGCGGGATCACGTCGTGGGCGGTGAGCACGCGCGGGCGCTTGGGGGGCAGGAGCAGCACGTCGAGCGGCTGGGCCGCGAACCACTGCCAGTGGACGAGGTCCGCCGCGCGCGCGCGGCGCCGGTAGCGGAGCATGTCCGGCCCGTGCTCGGCCAGCTTGACCAGCATCCGCCGCCGCCCCTCCGCCACGCCCGAGCCGCGGCGGTAGAAGTGCTCGTTCACCGCATAGCCGGGGAGCTGGGGCACCGGCCCGTGCACGAACCGGCTGGTGACCAGCTCCACCTCGGCCCCGGCGCGGGCGAGTGCGGCGGCCAGCGCGTGGTCGTACGGCGGGGTGAACGCGGAGGGGTCGACGAGCTGGATCCGCACGGGCGGCGATCATTGCGCACGCCGTGATCTCGTACTGCGTGGTCAACACCGACGGGCGCGAGCTGCTCATGCGCTGCCTCGACGCGATCGAGCGGACCCATCCCGCCGGGGTCGAGCGCGAGGTGCTCGTGCTCGACAACGCCTCCCGGGACGGGTCGGCCGACGCGGTGCGGGCGCGCGGGGGCGAGATCCGGCTGATCGAGCTCGACCGCCGGACCGGCAAGGCCGAGAACGACACGACGCTGCTGAAGGCGGCCCGCGGCGAGTACGCGCTGCTGCTCAACGAGGACGCCGAGCTCCAGGACGGGGCCCCGGGGGCGCTGCTGGCCGCGCTCGAGGAGGACCCGCGGGCGGCGGTGGCGGCCGCGCAGCTCCTCGACCCGGACGGGCGCCCGCAGCCGTGCGCCTGGCGGCTCCCGGGTCTCGGGACGGCGCTCGCGAGCGCCCTCTTCCTCCATCGGTGGCTCGTAGTACAGAGCCGCGGCGCGCGCGCGCGGCCCGTGGGCTGGGCCCAGTCGAGCGC
>JALZEZ010000215.1 GCA_030861775.1 Actinomycetota bacterium | reverse complement strand
GCAGCGGCAGCGGCAGCGGCAGCGTCAGCGTCAGCGTCAGCGACAGCGACAGCGTCAGCGTCAGCGACAGCGACAGCGACAGCGACAGCGGCAGCGACAGCGTCAGCGACAGCGGCAGCGACAGCGGCAGCGTCAGCGGCAGCGTCAGCGTCAGCGTCAGCGGCAGCGGCAGCGGCAGCGGCAGCGGCAGCGGCAGCGACAGCGGCAGCGTCAGCGACAGCGGCAGCGACAGCGGCAGCGTCAGCGTCAGCGTCAGCGTCAGCGTCAGCGGCAGCGTCCTTGACGCCGCGCTTCTTCAGCTCGGCCTCGATCTTCGGCTTGAGCGTGTCGCGCAGCTCCTGACGCTTCTGCGTACGCAGGGCCCACATGGCGTCGCGGACCGAATAGACCTGCTTGCGGGTGTCACCCCAGTTCTCGCGCGTGATCGGCGGGAGATCGCGGAGCGCCGCGGCGGACTCCGTCACGCCGGCCAGCTCGAGCCACATCGGCAGGGCCGTACGGACCGACCAATCGGCCGCGAGCCAGCCACGCAGCTCGTCCTTGCCGTCACCCGCCGTGCCGAGGCTGGCCAAGCCGTAGAGCTTCAGGCGCCGCGCGATCTCCTTCTGCGCGTCGGTCAGCTCGTCCGCGCTGTCGGGGAGGAACGCGTCGTTGAGGCGGATCCCGATCCGGACCAGCGCCGCGCTCTGACACGGCAGGGGATCGTCCGAGAAGGACTCGCCCTGGTGAAGGCGCACCCACTCCTGGAAGCACGCACCCTGGTCCGGATCATCGTGCGAGCCCGCGGTGAGGGGGACCTCCATCAGCTCGGGCTTGGGCTCGACGTTCGTGCTCACGCTGCTGCTCCTTCCGGTCTTGAAGTTGCGCCGCGAGTCGAGTCCCGGCCGTTCGCATCGGTTGTGCCGGCGCTCGACTGTGCGGCGTCTGGAGACAGCGGCGGCCCCTCAGTACCAGGGCCCGGGGGCCGAGGCCGCCGCTGCTCGGTGACGATCTCTCCATCCGGGTCGGGTGCGCCGGCGATCGCCGCGCGGTGCACGACCACGAACTGGTCCATCTGGTCCCAGGCGGCGCCGATCTCGTCGATCAGCTCGGCGTCCGCACGGAAGCCCTTCTTGCCGAGGCTGGCGCTGATCGCGACGAGGCGCTGGCGCTCGGAGGGGCTCAAGACGACTGGGCGGGCCCGGGAGTGGTCGCCTCGTCTCACGGAAGCCTCCGGCCGAACGGCGGCAGGGAGAGCAGGCCACGGCGGCGCCAGCGGCGCAGACGGGCGGCCGCGACGCGGATCCGGCGCGGGGCGTCGAAGCACACGACGAGGAGCGCGCAGCCCGTGAGGGACGCGGTCACGGTGAAGGCGATGATCGCCGCGGTGGTCACGTGGCGGCGCCTGTCCGGATCTCACAGAGGACGTTCGTCGCGTCGATCCCGTCGAGGCCCTCGATCAGGAGCGCGCCGTCATCGAGGGGCGTGACGCGAATCGCGCGGTAGCGGCGCTGGACGAGACGGATCGCCTCGAGCTCGGTCGGGCTGTAGGTGCAGAGGAGGCCGATCATGCGACACCGACACGCGCTGGGTCGAAGAACTCGACGGGCTTGCCGAGGGCGTCGGCGATGACCTTGAGCGTGGCCCTGCGCGGCTCGGAGCCACCAGCCTCGATGCGCTCGATGGTCTTGTAGGAGACCCCGGCCTTAAACGACAGGCCCTCGATGCTGAGTCCCTGAGCCTCACGCTCGGACCGGATCCGTGACCCGGTCGTCGTTTGGGTGGTGGTCCTTGCGGGGGGCATCGAAAAGTCCTACGCTTGTCCTAGGACAATAGAGGGACATTCAGACGGATGCAACTAGCCCCCTACGAAAAGACCTCCCAATATCCGACCCTGAGCCGTAGGTTCGCTCAGCAGATGGCCGACTACCAACAGCGGGTAGCCGAGCGCATCGTTCATCACCGTGAACGCCAAGGGCTCAGCCGAGAAGCACTCGCGTACAAAGCGGGCATGTCCGTCAAGCAGTTGCGGCGGATCGAGCGAGGGGAGTCGGACCCACGCTTGTCTACCGTCCGGCGGCTGGCCGACGCTCTGGACGTGGAGATCCCTGAGCTACGACCCGACCTCGAGGCCGAAGAGCAGGCGCTTCAGGAACGACTCGACGCTATCGACGCAAAGCTCGACGCCATCCTCGCTGTTCTCGGGGTGGATGGCGAAGTATCTAGCCCACCGATCCCCGCGAAGGCTGGGGAAGCGGTCCGGAAGGCCCAGGGGATCGCGCAGCGTCGAGCCAGTCGGTCATCGCGTCGGCCATGAGCTGGTAGACCTCGACCCACTCGCTCGAACTCGGCAACTCGGCCAGCACCCGCTTCACCCAGCGGACGTCGTTCTGGATCACGCGGCGCTCCTGATCGATCTCTTCGGCCTTCACGTTTCCGTCCCTTCCGCGTCCACAGTGGGCGCCTCTGTCGCCACTGTCGTCCGCCATCGCACGTCTGGGGTACCCGACTTATACGCGACGGGTACGGCAGGGTTGTGCAGTCAGATGACCGTCGCGAGCATGTTGGCGCGCCGCTATTCGGGCCCCATTTCAACGAGGGAAGGGAATTGAGAGCGCGATTTATGCCACGGAAAGCATCCTATAGCGCTATCACCGCCACGCCGTGGGGAGACGACCGTTGAACAGAACTTCCAAAAGGGGGCAGTCAATGAAAAAGTACCTCGCCGCTCTCATCGCGGCGGGCGCAGTAGCGGCCGTAGCCGCGTCAGCGTCATCAGGTAGTACGCAGTCGAAGGCCAGCGCCGCGCAGGCTGGCGACAAGGTCACGGCGGCAGCTCGGGGTCCGCGCGGAAAGCGCGGTCCCGTGGGTCCGCAGGGTCCGCACGGTCCGCAGGGTCCGCCTGGACCCGTCGATCTCGGCAGGATCACAGCCGTAGAGGGTCCCGAAGTCAGGCTCGGGCCGAACGGGCTGGGCAACGACATCCAGGACTCGACCGCACAGTGCCCCACCGGCCAGCGCGTTCTCTCGGGTGGCTACACGACGATCACGGGTGACGCTGAGACCTTCTCAAGCCGCTCCTACAGCGACAGCTCATGGAGCGCCTTGGCCGACAACGAATCCTCCACCGAGGGTTACGTGCAGGCGTTCGCATTCTGCGCGCCCGCTGGCAAGGCGGTCATGGCCAAGACCGACCCCGGTGTCCGAGAGCGCCGAATCGAGCGCGACATTGAAAGACGCCGCGCGGGCTGAGCGCGGCGGGGCTCCCCGCGCACCCACGGCGCACTCAATCCGCGAGTAGCTCGCCGAGCTGGCGGCAGAGGTGCTCCACCCGGGCCCCCGCGGCCGCGATCGCCTGAAGCAGCATCCGGGCCTCCAGCGACACGTCGTCGTCGACCGTGCCGTTCTGGCGCAGGACCTGCTGGGCCATGAGCGCGGGCCAGCCGCCCAGATCGGCCGCCTCCGACCGGATCTCGCGAAGCAGCTCCTTCAGCGTCATCCTCGCCCAGCGGTCCCCGTGGACAGCGCCGTAGGTGTCGAGCCGCTCGAGGACCTGCACCGGGAAGCCGAGCCCCATGAGCCCGGCTTCCCGCTCGGCGCGATCGAGGAACTCCTCCTCGTACCCGCGATCGCGTGCGCTCATCGCCTCAGGCACAGCGCGCGCTCGCGCTCGCGACGGGGCAGCAGCTCGTACGGACGCCCGCCGCGGTGCCAGAGCAGCATCGCGTCACACGCGCCGCGGCGATCGCCCGCGTTCAGCCTGCGCAGCGTCGTCGACTTGGCGAAGCCGTTCTCGCCGATGTTGAAGACGAACGAGACGTACGCGTTGAACTCGCCCTGGCGCAGCCGGGGCTTGGCCTTCACCGCGACGAAGCGCTCCCTCGAGCGGACGTCCTTGCGCAGGAGCGCGAGCACGCCCTTCTCCGTCAGGTTCCAGCGGCGGTAGTCATCCCGCGTGCACGGGCCCCGGTGGATCAGGTGCCCGACACCGACCGTGCAGTGGCCGGCCGAGTCGTTGTACGGGGTGCGCCGCGAGCCCTCCTCGCGGATCAGGAACAGCAGCCCCTCCTCGTCGAGGCGCGTCACGTCCTGGTTGCGCGGCTTGCGCAGCGCCGCGTAGGTCTTCGGGTCGGCCACGCCGGTCGGCTTGATGCCGACCAGGCGCTGGAAGGTCTTCAGCGCCCGCTTGTCGGCGGTGTCCCAGGAGCCGTCGACCTTCACCTTCAAGTGGCCGCGGTGGAGCTCGTTCAGGCGCGCGTTGAGCAGGCCCTGAACGGCGCGGACGTCCTGGCCCTGCGTGTTCGGCCGGACGGTGGTGCCGCCGCCGTTCTCGGCCGTGATCTTGCGGCCGAGCTCGCGCATGCAGATCCACTCCGGCGACTGCACGACGCCGAGCGGCGAGCGTCGGAAGCGGTAACGCTTGAGGCACTTGCGGAAGGGCTTCGAGCGCTGTACGCGCCGGACCCCCTTCGAGGTGGCCTTGCCGAACTCGCCGTCCTGGCGGACGCCGACGCGGCGCTGGATCTCCTTGACCGCCGGCGCCTGACAGCGCCCGCCCGAGCCGCGCCGCATGCGCGGGTAGCGGAACGAGGCGCCGGGATCCGGTCGGCGGAACGAGGCGCCGGGCCGGCGGCTCACGTGCCACGGCTCATGGCGAACTTCGCCCCACCGCCAGCCGAACTGGCCGCCGTTGCGGATCACGTACGGCTGCATCGACGACGGGTGGCGCAGGTCCACGGCCCCGACCTGGTTGCCGTGGTTCGAGGTCCCGGGCCGGGCGGCCCACCCCGGTGGCATCTGCCGGTAGAGGATCTCCTGCACCCGGTAGGTGCGGTAGGCGGTGGCCGCGGGGCTGTAGATCGAGTCGCCCGGCGAGAGCGGGCGGGCGGCCGCCGAGGCGCACAGGTTCATCGTGTTCCACGAAGCCGCCGGCGCCCCCTTGACCAGGTACGCGACCTTGCCCTTCTGCGGCGTGAAGATCGGCGCGAGCGCCGACTGCGGCGCGCGGCCGTTCTGGAAGGCGTCGGCTGGCGACGATCCGGCGAGGCAAACGAGCGCCAGGACCAACGCCGCGAGACCACCCGCGAGCCGACCGCTGTAGGGGGCCTGAGGAAGCGCCCGCCGCGAACTGCCGCGATCTCCCCCCCGACCCGCTGCCGGGCGTCGTATCGTCGCGGCGGCGGCACGGAAAGCCCTTACGCGCTTCGCCTCGCCGAGCCCGTTCGAGCGTCGGCGGCGCTGCTCGCGACCGCAGGTGTCGTCGTCGCAGTACCGCTTGCGCGGATCGGCGTCGTCGGGAATCTCGTTCGTGCAGCGCTCGTTCTCGCATACGCGCATGGGCCGACCTCCATCGGGTCGTTGTGGCTTGGATCTGGGTGGGGCTAAGGGGCTACGACTCGCCCGTCGCGTACGACGGGGCTCTCGCCGCGCTCGACACGGCGCAGGAACTCGGCCGTGGCTTCCGGGGACAGCAGCGTCCCGTTGCCGTCGTCAAACGCCTGCTCGCAATCAACCAGCGGCATCAGGCCGTCCACGCGCGCGCGGTCGGCAGGCGGGGCCTCGACGCGCTCGTTGGCTCGGACGATGCGAAGGCGCTCGCAGACGTGGATCGATCCCTGCCGCTGGGTGTCGATCGCCTCGAGCAGGCGCCAGCCGCCGAACAGCAGCCCGCCGAAGAGGGCGACGTAGAGAACCGCGTGGATCCAGAAGCGGGGCGAGCGGACGGCCTGTCTGGCCGCGCGCCTCACTTCGACTCCTCCGACTCGCGCTCGAGCCGGTCGATGCGGCGGCTATTCCCGGCGGCGATCACGGCCGCCGCGATCGAGCCGATCGCGCCGATCATGGCGACGCCGAGCAGTGTCGCGTTGTTCTCGCTCAGCGCGACGAGTCCCGCCGCGAGCTGGCCAGTAAGGGCGACAGCGGCGGCGAGTGCGCCAGATAGCGAAGTTGGCATGAAATGGACGCCTCCAGTGGTCTCGACGGGATACGGTCGCGACGTGCATGGGAGGCGTCAGCTCCCGTGTGCAGCCCCCGGCCGCCAGCGGTGGCCGGGGGCGTCTTTCGTCTTCAGGGCTTGGCCAGCGCGCGGTGAACGGCCGCGCGGATATCCTGCGCCTCCTCGCTGCGGATGACCTCCACCAGCGCGAGGAAGGCCTCGAGGCGGCGCTCCATGCGCTCGACGCGGCCTTTGAGCTCGCTCAGGTCGTGTGTGGCGGCGAGCGTCGCATGCGCCGCACGAATGATCGGCCGCAGCGCCTTGCGCCATATCCACCCGACCGCCG
>JALZEZ010000496.1 GCA_030861775.1 Actinomycetota bacterium | reverse complement strand
GCGGAGAAGCTCGAGGCCGTGGTCGTGCAGGGTCGACTCGCGCGGAGGGAGCTCCAGGGGGCCCCGCGAGGCGACCGCGATCAGGTACGTCGGCGCGAGCTCGCCGGCCTCGGCCCACTCGTGACCGGTGCGGGTCAGGGCGACCGCCGCGCCCCGGTCCGGCGCCGCGTCGCCGAGCGCGGCGATGCGCGATCCGGTGGTCGGGCTCTGGCCCCACAGCGCGACGCGCGGGAAGCGCCGCCCCAGCAGCTCCTGGAGCTCGGACTCGGTCAGCTCGCGCTCGTGGAACGGGTTGGCCTCGGCGCGCTCCTCCGCGTACACGCGCCGCTCGGGGGTCGATACGACCAGCGCGCCGCCCGGGGCGAGCACGCGCGCGGCCTCGTCGAGCAGGCGCTCCTGCTCCTCCACGTGCTCGATGACCTCGAACGCCACCACCAGGTCGAACTCGCCCTCCTCGAAGCGGCTCAGGTCGAGCGCCGAGCCCACGGAGAACTCGAGGTTCGGGGCGGAGTAGTTGAGCCGGGCGTGCTCGACGGTGCGCTCGTCCACGTCGAGGCCGTGGACGTGGCCGGCCGTGGCGGCGAGGATGGCGCTGCCGTAGCCCTCGCCGCTGCCGAGGTCGAGGACCCGCCGGTCCCTGGCCAGCTCGGCCGCCCACAGGTAGCGGTGGTAGTGCTCGTAGACGACCCGGACGTCGGGCGCCCAGGGCACGCAGCGCTCGCCGGTCCACTCGATCAGCCGCGGCGCACCGCCGCGGCGGATCGGCCGCTCCGCCGGGGCGGAGCGCTGCTCGAGCGTCTCCTCAGGGGGCTCCGGAGCTGGCTCCAGTCGCCGTCGCTGGCTCATCCGGACCCCGTGCGCGCCACCGCGCTGAGTGTATTCGCCAGGTACTCTGCCTGGCCCAGGAGGCGGGCTGGCCGCCACCAGTACGAGGGGTAGGCGGCATGTGGGTCACGATCGGCAGCGGTGAGGGCGAAGGACTGTCGCTCCGCGTCGAGGGCGAGCGCTTCCTGGTCGGCTCGGGTCAGGAGTGCCAGCTCATGGTCAAGGGGGAGGGCGTCCAGCCCCTCCACGCCTACTTCCAGGTCCGCGAGGACGGCGTCGTCGAGCTCCACGAGCTCCAGGGCGAGACGCAGGTGAACGGGAAGCGCCTGGCCGGAAGCGTCCAGATCCACGGCGGCGAGGAGATCCGGATCGGCGACACGGTGCTGAGGCCGAGCGTCGAGGACCCCGCCGCGGAGGCCCGGGCGCTGGCCGAGGCGGAGGGCGACAAGCCCGCCGAGCCGGCGCCGGTGGTCCGGGTGGAGACCGAGGGGCAGACCGTGGAGGTCGTGCCCGGCGACGACGACGGCGAGGGCGACGACCCGGCCACCGTCCGCGTGACGACCGAGGGCGAGGCCGTCGAGGTCGTGCCCGCGCGCGAGCGGCGCCGGATCCTGCGCCTCACCAGGCGCGCGACGCTGCTGGCCGCCGGCGCGCTCGCGCTCGGCGTGGGGGCGCTGATCGCCGTCCTGCTCCTGACCGGCGACGACGAGAAGAGCATCGCCGAGATCGTCGAGGACTCCAAGCCGCGGACCGTGCTCGTGCGGGTCTCCAGCGGGGAGACCGAGGGCGGCGGCAGCGGGCTCGTGCTCGACGCCGGCGACGGCCTGGTCATGACCAACTACCACGTGGTGAACGGGGCGTCGCAGATCGAGGTCGTGGTGGACGAGGACGGGCGCAACGCCGAGCTGTTCGCCGCCGCGCCGTGCGACGACCTGGCCGTGCTCAAGGTCTCGGACAACGACGACATGGAGACCATGGAGCTCGCGTCGCAGGACGACGTGAAGCAGGGCGACGAGGTCGTGGCGCTCGGCTTCCCCGGGAACGCGAGCCTCCAGGAGGACCTCACCAGCACGGCGGGCACGGTCTCGGTGGTCAAGAGCGCCTTCAACCTGCCCGACCCGAAGGCGGCGCCCCTCGACAACGTGGTCCAGATCGACGTGGCGCTCAACGCGGGCAACTCCGGCGGGCCGCTGGTGAACAAGGAGGGCAAGCTCGTCGGGGTCAACACCGCGATCCTCACCGAGCTCCAGGGCACGCCGGTCCAGGGGCAGGGCTACGCGATCGGGGTCGATCGCGTCAAGGAGGTGGCCGAGGACCTGAAGGAAGGGAAGTCGCAGGGATGGGTGGGGATGGCCCTCGACGTGCCGCCCAAGAAGGAGCTCGACGAACGCGGCCTGCCCGAGGGCGTGCTGGGCGTCGCGCCGGCGGCCGGGAGCGACGCCGAGCGCCAGGGCCTAGCCGAGGTGCTGATCACCGAGATCGACGGGAACAAGGTCGCCGCGAGCATGGGCAGCTACTGCCAGGCGGTGAAGGAGATCGAGAGCGGGCGGGCCGTTCCGGTGACCGTGATCGACGTGCCCGGCGGCAAGCCCGGCCGCGAGCGTCAGGTCCAGCTCAAGCTCGAGTAGCGGGCTCGTACAGGCGCTCGAGCCGCGGCGGGCCGTCGGCGCCCACGAACGCGCAGGTGCCTGGCACGTAGGGGCCGCTGGCCCCGAAGGCCTGGTCGAGGATCCAGCTCCCGGTGTTGAGCAGGCGGCCGCCGCCCGGGAGCGCCCACTCGGCCGCGTCGTCGCCCGGCCACGGCCCGGAGCGGTGGGTGTGGCCGAAGAGGACGTGGGCGTGGTCCACGCCGAGCCCGGTCGCCACGGCTGCCATGGCGCGGAGCCCGGCCCGGCGCAGCTCGGCGCCGTTCAGCTCCGGGCGGAAGGGTCCCAGCCCGGCCTGGTTGATCAGGCCCACCGCGGCGGGTATCGC
>JALZEZ010000495.1 GCA_030861775.1 Actinomycetota bacterium | reverse complement strand
GTGCTGAAGCGCTCGCCGCTCGGCCGCTACGCGGCGCTGGCCGCCGGGGCGGAGTCGATGCTCGGCCCGCTGCGGCGCGCGCTGGCCGTGGACCGGGTGGACGTGCTGATGGTCCAGGAGTACTGGACCGGCCGCTACGACGTGCTGGCCACCCGCCTCGACACGGTGCCGATCGTCGCCGTGGACCAGGGCATGCGCGACAAGCGCGAGGTCAAGCTGCTCAAGCGGCGGACCCTGTCGCGGGCCGCGGCGGTCGTGACGCAGACCGGCGCGGAGGCCGAGAAGGTGCGCCGCTACCGCGGGCGGCCGGTGCAGGTGCCGAACGGCGTGGACACCGAGCGCTTCGCGCCCGACCCGGCGGTCGAGCGCGAGCCCGGCCTCGTGGTGTGCGCGGGCCGGCTGGAGCACGACCAGAAGCGGCAGTCCGACCTGATCCGGGCCGTGGCCCGCCTCGATCCGCCGTGGCGGCTGGAGCTGATCGGCACCGGCCCGCACCGGGGGCGCTTCCGCACGCTGGCCGGCCAGCTCGGCGTGGGCGACCGGGTCCGCTTCCTCGGCTTCGTCAGCGACCGCGACGAGCTGATCGACCGCTTCCGCCGCTGCGCGGCGTTCGCGCTTCCCTCGGCCTGGGAGGGGCTGCCGGTGGCCCTGCTCGAGGCGATGAGCTGCGGCGCGCCCGCCGTGGGCACCTCGATCCCGGCCATCGCCGAGGTGATCGAGGACGGCGTGAACGGCCGCCTGGTCCCGCTCGGCGACCCCGCCGCGCTGGCCGAGGCGATCGCCGCATTGGGCGCCGAGCGTGAGCGATACTCCCGTGCGGCTCGCGAGTCGATCGTCCGCCGCTTCGGCGCGGAGCGCATGGGGGCGGACCTCGCCCGGCTGGTCCGGGATGCAAAGGAAGCTGCAACCGGTGCGGGCCGGAAATGACATTCTGATCCACGGAAAGGCCTGCAAGTGAGCGAACGGAGACCTCGTAACGGTGGCCTCTTCGGCCGTCGCGGACGCCGCAACGGCGAACGCGCCGGGCGTGCCCCGGGCGATCCGCCGCCCGAGGAGCTCGGCACGGGCGCGAGCGGTCCCGTCCGCCCGGCGACCACCCTCGACGCCCCGGAGCCGCGCGGCGCCGAGACCCTCTCCCTGCCGCCGCTGCACCCCACGGCGCGCGACGAGCCGGAGCCCGCCCAGCCGCGCCGGCCGCGCGTGATCGGTCCGCTCGAGGCCGCGCTCCGGCACCCGTTCCTGACGATCCTCCCGATCCTGCTGCTCGCGGGCGGCGCCGTCTACCTCGGCACCGAGCGCGACCCCGAGTACACGGCCGCCTCGCGGATCAGCGTGGGCCGCTCGGACGTCCCCGCCCACGTGCTCCAGAACGCCGCCTACGGCAACCAGGTGATCGCGATCACCTACTCGCGCGCGATCGACGCGCCGGACGTGGTCAACGCGGCCGCGCGCGAGGTCGGGATCCCGCCCGCGGACGCGCGCAGCCGCCTGAGCGCGAGCGTGGTCCCGGAGAGCACGCTGATCGAGGTCGAGGCGACCGGCAACGACGAGCGCCAGACGATCGCGCTGGCCAACGCCGGCGGGAACGCGCTGATGGACTGGGTGGCCGAGGTCACCGCCTCGGACCGCGCCGGGCGGCTGCTGCGCCGCTACCGTGAGGCCCAGGCCGACCTGCGCCGCCTCGAGGTGCGCGCCGATCGCCTGCGCCGCCGCAACGCGGGCGCGATCCGCGTGGCGCGGGCCCAGCTCGCGGTCGACGAGGCGGCGCTCAAGGCCTCGCAGCTCGAGAACCTCTACCGCGGGGAGGCGACGGCCGACGAGACGACCGGCGCCTACCTCGCGCCGCTGGCGCCCGCCGGCGAGGCCGACTCGGACCGGCGCCAGGTGCTCGAGCAGCTGATCCTGATCGCCGTGGCGGCCGGACTGGTCCTGGGGTTCGCCCTCGCGCTCCTGCGCGCGAACTGGCGGGCGGTCCGGGCCATGCGCGCTTGACGGTTCGCTATCCGCTCGCGCTCCGGCTGGCGCCCGTGCCGGCGCTGGCGCTGCTGGCCGTGGTGGTCGTGCAGGCCGCGGCCGCCCCGACGGCCATCGACGCCTTCGAGCGCTCCGTCGGAATCTTGGTCGCCGCGGGCGTGGCCGTCGCGGCGGTCGTCGCCCGCCCGGCCTGGACGCTCAGCGCGGCGCTCGTGCTGTCGATCTTCTCGAGCCACTGGGACGAGCTCGGCGCGCCCGTCGACCTCGACCGCGTGGTGGTCCTCCTCGGCCTGAGCTCGCTCCTCTACCGCGAGTGGCGCCACCGCGACGGGCGGCTCCAGACCCGGCCGGTGGACTGGGCGCTGGCCGTGCTGGTGCTCTACGTGGTCGTCTCCGGCCTGCTCTCGGGCGAGCTGTCCCGCGACCGCGGCGACCGCTTCGAGCTGATCGACAGCTTCGGCCTGGTGCCGTTCGCGTTCTTCTTCGCGGCGCCGTTCGCGTTCCGGACCGAGCGCGACCGGCGCGTGCTGCTGGGCGCCCTGGTCGGCCTGGGCTTCTACCTCGGGACGGTGGCGATCCTGGAGACGACCGGCCCCGAGGAGCTGATCGTGCCGAGCTACATCACCGACGACAGCATCGGCGGCCACCACGACCGCGCGCGCGGGCCGACGCTCGACGCGGGCGCCAACGGGATCGCGATGTTCGGCTGCGGCGTGGCGGCGGCGATCGCTTTCATGCGCTGGCGCAGCCGCTGGCGCTGGTTCGCGCTGCTCGTCGCCGGGCTGTGCGCGCTCGGCGTGCTGCTGGCGCTGACGCGGGCGGGCTGGATC
>JALZEZ010000041.1 GCA_030861775.1 Actinomycetota bacterium | reverse complement strand
GTCCGGTGGCGGCGGGGGCGGGTCCGGTGGCGGCGGGTCCGGCGGCGGAGGCCGCAGCCAGGGCGCGCCGGTCGACTACACGCCCGCCAACCCCGACCGCTGCGACTGGCTCGACGAGGCCGACTGCCTCTTCCCCTTCCCCAACGACCACTTCACCTCCGCCGACTCGAGCACCGACACCAAGAAGCGGCTGAACCTCAACGTGCTGTCGATGCCCCGCAACCGGGCGGGGAAGCCGATCGACCCGGAGGCGTTCAACCGCAACGACGGCTTCAGCCCCGGGCAGGAGATCGTCACCAAGGTGCCTGGACTCGACAACAAGGCGGCCTTCCAGCGGACCGGCGCCGTGCCGATCGACGATCTCGACGACGCGTTCCGGCCCAGCCAGCCGGTCGTGGTCATCGACACGAAGACGCGCGCTAGACATCTGATCTGGGCGGAGATCGACTCGAACGCGCCGGAGGACCGTTCCACCCTGATCATCCGGCCCGGCAAGAACTTCGTCGAGGGGCGGCGCTACATCGTCGCTTTACGCAACCTGAGGGGCGCGAACGGCAATCTCCTCGGCGCGAACCTCGCCTTCCGCATCTACCGCGACGGCCACCCGACCGAGAGCGAGGCGGTGGAGGCGCGGCGTGCGGGCTTCGAGGAGATGTTCCAGACGCTCGCGGACGCCGGGATCGAGCGCGACGACCTCTACCGGGTCTGGGACTTCACGGTCGCCAGCGAGCGCAATCTGTCGGAGCGCATGCTGTCCATTCGCGACGACGCGTTCGGTCAGCTCGGGGACCAGAACCTCGCCGACCTGAAGGTCGACGGGCGCGCGCCGCAGTTCGAGGTGACCGAGGTCGAGAACTTCACCGTCGCGCAGAACGCGCGGCTGCTGAAGGCGATCCACGGGACGGTCACCGTGCCCTGCTATCTGAACGCCCCAGGCTGCCCGCCGGGCGCGCGCTTCTTCTTCGAGCCCGGCGAGTCCACCCCGACCGCCATTCCTGGCAACACGATGGACGCGCGCTTCACGTGCATCGTGCCGCGCACGATCGCGAACGGGAAGGCGCGGCCGTCGCTGTACGGCCACGGGCTGCTCGGCAGCCGCGGTGAGGCGTTCCAGGGCCAGCTCCAGAACTTCGCGCGCGAGCACAACATGATCTTCTGCGCGACCGAGTGGATCGGGATGGCGTGCGGCGACCTTCCCGATCCGCCAACCAGCCCGGACGACTTCCTCGGCACGAGCTCGAGCCTCTTCAACGACATCGCGGCGGGGCGCACGCCCAGCCCGCCGAACTGCGACTACGGGAACATCCTCACGATCCTCCAGGACATGAGCAACTTCCCGTCGCTGGCGGACCGCGTCCAGCAGGGGATGCTCAACTTCCTCTACATCGGGCGCGCGATGGTGCACCCGGACGGGTTCAACTCGCACGAGGAGTTCAAGGTCGGCCCCGGCGGGACGGGCGCGATCGACACCGAGCGGCTCTACTACGACGGGAACAGCCAGGGCGGGATCATCGGCGGCGCGCTGACCGCGTTCTACGTCGACGGCGACCGGGCCACGCTCGGTGTGCCGGGGATGAACTACAGCACGCTGCTCCAGCGCAGCACCGACTGGGGCACCGGCAAGGACCCCGAGCTGGAGCCCGAGCTGCCCGAGTACTCATGGTTCATGTACTCGTCGTACACGGACCCGATGCAGCGCCAGCTCATCCTCTCGATGGTCCAGATCCTGTGGGACCGAGCGGAGGCGAACGGCTACGCGCACCACATGACGAAGGACCCGCTGAAGAACACGCCGCCCCACGAGGTGATCCTCCACGTGGGCCTGGGCGACCACCAGGTGGCGCAGGTGACCGCCGAGGTGGAGGCGCGCACGATCGGGGCCTCGACGCACGAGCCCTACGCGCAGCCGGGGCGCGACCTCGATCGCGGCGACCCCGCGTACGGGATCCCGCGGATTCAGAGCTACCCGTTCAGCGGCTCGGCGCTGATTCTGTGGGACACGGGGCCGCCTCGGATGATCGGCACGCGCAACGTCGGGACGAAGCCCCCGCCGAACGAGAACATCCCGCCCGGCGACGAGGCGGGCCAGGATCCGCACGAGTACCCGCGCCGGCAGCCCAACGCACGCGAGCAGAAGTCCGCCTTCTTCCACATCGGCGGCCAGGTGATCGACACCTGCCCGGGCACGACGGCGTGCCTGGCAGACCCGACGCTCTGAGTACGGCTGGATCGGTCAGGGTCGCGCCACGCCGTCCGGCGCGCAGCAGCACCGCTCCGTTCGGAGAGCGGCCGGGTTTGAGCGGCCATGCGCCCATTCACGACACATCTCAGACACAACGTCATCGCCTACGTGGCCCTGTTCATCGCCCTCGGCGGGACGTCGTACGCGGTCTCCTCGCCCAGCTCCGACGTGCGCAAGTCGCACAGCGGGCGGTCGCCCGCGGCATACGCGTACTCGACCTCGTTCGACCAGCGGCTCGAGGACGGCGTCTTCCAGCCGCTCCGCTTCGAGCGCCAGCGCTTCGACATCGGCGGCATGTGGGACTCGTCGCGGCCGTCGCGGCTCGTCGCTCCGCGTACGGGGACCTACGTCGTCAACGGCGTGGCCATCTTCGAACCGCACGCCGGCGGCAACTTCGCGCACATCCAGCGGCACTTCCGCGGCGGTGGGTTCCAGGACTACGAGCTGGAGTCCGGGGGCGAGCAGGTGCACGTGACCCAGATCATCCGGCTCGCGGCCGGCGACTCGCTGGAGCTGATCGTGTTCGAGCGCTCGACCAGGACGCTCGGCGTGCGCGGCAGCCTCTCGGCCGTCTGGGTGGGGAACTGACTTAGGCGAGGCTGGCGGTCGGCGGGCTCACGGTGTCCCGAGCCCGTCGATCCGCCATTCGCCGGCGACGGTCTTGGCTAACTCGATCGTCTGCTTCCGGGAGCCGTCGGCGCTCTCGACCCGGGCCTCGCCGGTCTCGCCGCCGGGTAGCTGGCGGGCGGCGGTGATCGTGTCGAGCGGGCCGGTAGCGATCGGGGCCAGCTTCCTCGCGCAGCCCTCGAGGCCGCCGAGCGACTCCACGTAGTCGGAGGCGACGATCGCGTAGCACGGGTCGTCGCCGTTCGGGGCGTTCAGCAGCTCGGTCGTGACCTCCGCGATCCGCGCCCCCTCGCGGCCCTCGATGCGGGCGTCCTCGGCGGTCTTGGCCGGGCCGCCCTTCGCCGCCGGGGCGTCACCGTCGTCGTCTCCGCCGCAGCCGGCCACGAGCGCGGCGGCGGCCATCAGGACGGCCGCGACCCGCCTCACGGCGCGGGCACGCGCAGGCCCTTGATCAGCTCCACCGCGGCGTCGGGCTGCGAGCCCGGCCCGAAGACCCCGCGGACGCCCCAGCTCCGGAGGCGCTCGGCGTCGTTCGGCGGGATGTTGCCGCCGGCGATGACGACCACGTCATCGAGGCCCGCGCGCGGCAGCTCGCGCATCAGCTCCTCGAAGACCGCCATGTGCCCGCCCGACGAGCTGGAGATGCCGATCACGTCCACGTCCTCCTGCTCGGCGATGGCCACGATCTCCGCCGGGAGCAGGAAGTTCGTGAACACGACCTCGAAGCCCTCGTCGCGGAAGCGCTTCGCCAGGTAGCGGATGCCGCGGTCGTGGCAGTCGTGCGTGGGCTTGGCGAGCAGGATCCGGGTCATCAGAAGACGTGCGGGGCGCGCCAGCCGAGGGCGCCCTTGAGGGCGGCCATCATCTCGCCGGTGGAGGCGTCGGCGCGGGCGGCCTCGATGGCGGCGTGCATCAGGCGGTCGTCGCCCAGCTCGGGAACCTCGCGCCCGGCGAAGTCCTCGGCCGCCTCGCGCAGCCGCCCGATGGCGTCGTCGAAGCGGGCGGCATCGCGCTCGGCGCGCAGCTCCTGGATGCGCTGCACGGCCACCGACTCGACCTCGGGATCGACCTCGAAGACGGGGGTCGGCGGCTCCTCGTCGACCGTGTAGCAGTTGACGCCCACCACTCGCCGCCGACCGGCGTCCACGTCCTCCCGCCAGCGGCTGGCGGATTCCTCGACCTCCGACCGGATCCAGTCGGTCTCCTGGGCGGCGGTGTAGCCGCCGAGCTCCTCGATCCTGTCCACGAGCTTCATCGCCTGCTCGGCCACGGAGTCGGTGAGCGACTCGACGTAGTAGGAGCCGGCGAGCGGGTCGCTCACCGCGGTCACGTTGGTCTCTTCCTGGATCACCTGCTGGGTGCGCAGCGCGAGCGTGGCCGCCTCCTCGGTGGGGATGGCGAGCGCCTCGTCGTAGGCGGAGACCTCCATGGCCTGGGTGCCGGCGAGGGCGGCGCCGAAGGTGTGCAGCGTGGCGCGGATGAGGTTGACGAGCGGCTGCTGGGCGGTGAGCACGGCGCCCGAGGTGTGGGTGTGGATGCGGACGTGCATCGACTTCGGGTCCTGGGCACCGAAGCGCTCGTGCATGGTGGTCGCCCACAGGCGGCGCATGGCGCGGACCTTGGCGATCTCCTCGAAGAAGTCGTTGGCCTGGGCGATCTGGAATCCGAAGCGCGGCAGGAACGAGTCGGGATCGAGGCCGGCCTCGATGCAGGAGCGGGTCAGCTCGATCCCGTAGGCGAGCATCAGGCCGATCTCCTGCACGGCCGTGCCGCCGGCCTCCTCGACGCCGTAGGCGAAGAAGTTCGTGGTGTTCCAGCGCGGCATGTGCTTCGAGCAGTACGAGATGAGCTCGACGGCCAGCTTGTGGCCCTGCGCGGGCGGGAACGCGCTCATGCCGACGTAGGCCGACTGGTGGTACCAGTTCATCGAGTTGCCGCGCAGGGCGGACGGCTCGATCCCGAGCCGCTCGGCGTAGGCGATGTACTGGGCCAGCGCCGGGATCACCTGGTAGTAGGTGATGTGGACGACGTTCATCTTGGTCGGGTCGAGGCCGTCGAAGAGCCGCTCCATGTCGCGGACCGAGTAGACCGCCATGCCGCACTGGCCGATGCGGCCGCGCGCCGCCGGGTCGTCCGGGTCGAGGCCCTCGTGCGAGACGAGGTCGTAGACCAGGTTGTAGAAGCGCTGGCCGAAGTAGCCGGTCATGCCCTTCTCCGCGAGCAGGTCCATGCGCGCGCGGGTCTGCTCAGGCAGGCCGTAGCCGATCACCGGCTGGTTGGCCCAGGTCATGAACTGGTACTGGGCGGCGAGGTTCCCGCGCGTGAACGGGTAGGTGCCGGGCGCCTCGGCCTCGCGCTCGGGCACGTCCTCCGGGAAGTAGGCCGGCTTGATCGGGATCCCGGAGTGCGTGGTGCGCGGCTCTTGCGCACCCGGCTGGTCCGCGAACCGCGCGGCGATCCGGTCGTACTCGGCCTGCCAGCGCGCGGCGGCCTCGAACGCGGCGGCGCGCTTCTCGGACTCGAGCATGGCGCGAATCATCCCCTACGGCGCAGACTCGGCGCGGCGGGCGGCGTCCTTTGCACGCTCGCCGATCTCGCAACGAGGGAGCCAGCCTCCGCAGCCGCGACCTGAGCACGTCGGTGACCGCGACGGGATCTCGCTCAGGGTGGCCGTGTTGCCGAGGGGGACGGAGTGATCTCGCCCGTCCGGGTCCGCGCGCAGCGTCACGCCTGGATGGATGGAGACGTCCACGACCACGCCCTCCACGTACTCGTACCTGCCGTCCCTCCCGCCGGCCCAGGTGCCGAAGCCGGCGTTCTGCGCGAAGAAGTAGGTCACCCCGTGTTTCCAGCGCGGCGCCGCGTAGGCCAGGATCCCGCCGGCGCTGAGCGAAGCGAGGGCGCTGGCGACTGTGTTGTCGTCAGCCGCCGCCCGGCCGAGGGCGATCAGGCCGATCGCGGCCACGAGGGCCAGGCCGCCCCAGCCGATGAACTCGGCGAGCACGCGGTGGGTGATGCGGTACTTCACGTATGCCCGCAGTGTCTCGACGTCGTGGGCGTCGGTCCTGCAGGCAGGGGGACCGAAGACGCCACGGACGAACGGCAGGATGACGTACCAGTCGACGGCACCGGACACGACGATGGCCATCGGGATCGCCGCCGCGAGGCTTCCGCCGACCGCGGCGGCGCCGCCCTCCAGCACGGGCTCCGGCGCACCGACCGCCCAGGCCGTCCACGCGAGGACAGCGGGCGCGACGAGCCCGATCGCCCCGCACAATGCCATCCCTCTGTCCTTCCGGCGGCGAAACGCGCTGCGCCGATCGGCGCGTCGCAGCCTCCACCTGTAGGGCGCGCTGAACGCGAGCCACAGCAACATCCCCGCCGACGCCACGACGGCGGTCGGCAGTGCTGCCGGGTGTCCACAGAGGCCGAGGACGACGAGCGTGGTGGCGAGCGATGCGGCCGCGTGCTGAAGAACGTGAGGCGTGGGGTTCATGTGACGGTCAAAGTTCCGGGTGCAGGTTAAGGGTGCTCCCCGTTGCGACGCCGCCGAGACGACGCCACCCTCCACCTGCGGCACGTGACTTGCCGCGTTCGCGGGGAGAAGGGAGCAGGGGATGCGATCTCTGGTCATACGGGGAGGGCTGCTCACGCAGCTGTGTTGCCTGGTATCCGCGGTCCTGGCCGGCGGTGCTCTCGCCGAGCCGGGCAGCGGACCGCGTGGAACGGTCGACCAGACGTTCACCACCACGGCCCCGGCCTCGCCGACGGGCATCGGCTTCACGGCGAGGTACCACGCCGAGGGCGACCCGAATTCCGACCCGCCGTTCATGGAGCGCATGGTCTTCTTCCCGCCGGAGGGGATGCGCTACGACACACGTGTGCCCGACGCCTGCACGGCGAGCGATCTCGAGCTCCAGGCAAGCGGGCCCGCCGCCTGCCCGGAGGGGAGCCGCCTCGGTGGCGGGACGACTCAGGGCGTGTTCTTCGTGCCGTTCACGGACAGGGTGGTCCTCGACCGGTACACGCACAACGTGTACGTGATGAACAACGTCAAGGAGCAGATCGTCCTCGTGGAGGCGGAGGGGTACTCCGTCCTACGAGGACGATTCAAGCGGGACGGCTCGCTCGCGTTCGAGTTGCCCACGTGCTTCCCCACGCCCCCGACGGGCGAGTGCGTCGAGGACCACGTCCTGCAGACCGCGACCTCGACCTTCCTGCCGGAGTACACCCGCACCGTCGACGGTGAACCGCGCAGCTACGCCACGACGCCCCCGGCCTGTCCCGCCTCGGGGTACTGGGAGACGCGGGTCCGCCTCTCGTGGTCGACCGGGGACGTCGACGACGTGGTGACGCGACAGCCCTGCGCTTAACGCCGCGCGGGCAAATCCGAGCAGCGTGCGCGAGCGGCGTCCCACGCCTCGTCCCACGCCGCTCGCCGTACGCGGCTCCAGGCGACCTCGATCCCTGACAGCTCGACGTGGCCCGGACTGCTGAGGCGCGCGACGGGCGTCCCACGCACCCCGAGGAGGCGGTCCAAGTCCGTCTCCGCGACGAAGACCGCGTCGCCGACGACGCGGACGGCTGCCCACCAGCCCTGTTCGAGGTCGTCCCACGCGCCCTCGGGCAGAGCGGGATCCGGCAGCTCCGAAGGCGTCTCGCCTCGGAGCATCTTGTCGGCATGGTCGTACCACGGGAACGTGAGCACGCGGGCACCGTCAGCCGACTCCAGCGCGGCATGCCAGCCCAACGAGCCGCAATCCTCGAACACCACGTGCACGCGCTCGTGCTCCAGCGCCCAGGCGGTCGGCAGATCAACCGACAGGTCGACGTCGTCGCCGCGCGCGATCTCGAAGACTCGGACTGACTCGGTCACGGAACCTCGAAGGTACACCGGCCGGAACGGCACTCGTACCGCCTGACCTGGAGCCAGTGGAGGTCGCGGGATGCTTATCGAACCCCTCCTTCATCGGGCCGTCCGGCGCAGCATCGAGATGCGGGGCAGCCTCCGGTAGGTCCTTTGGCACGCGCTACGCTCTGCGTCGTGGAGTTCGGACGTCAATCGGGGCACTCCGAAAGGAGAACGCCATGCGTTCGAGACGTTCGATCATTGACAAACGGCCGCCGATCTTCGGCTGGTCTGCTACCCGTGCCAGTTGTCAGCAGCAGTTGGCTGGCCGGCGCTAAGAGGCTGAAAGTACGTCCTCGTGCGTCGAGCCCTGCTCGTTTGTATCGCCGCAGCTTTTGTTATCGCCTTAGTACAGCCCGAAGCACTTTGGGCGCTCGCGGCGGTGATCTTGGCACTGAAGGCGGCGCTGAGTCCAGACTTGCCAGCGCCACGCTCTACGGTGAGGAGGGAGAAGTTGCCACCCTCGTCCAGAAGATGAATCCGACCCGCCAGCATATGGCGGTTCTCTCCGCTTGTCCGGCGATCGGCGACATGCGGATTGAGCAGATGGCAACCCAGCCGGCGCGCACGAAGGACGCGGGCATCGCCCGCAACTAGTACATCCCCGAACTCCGCAACGAGCCCCCGCCTGCCCCAGGGGGCTCCTACTTGTTCATAGCTGAGCTAGCTGGAAGCTCTCGGGGATCCCGCTCCGATGCGGTCGCAGCTAGCGCCTTCGTCCAGCTGCGTCTACTCGTCCGGCTCGATTGCATAGCGTCGGTTCGGGTCGTACCACTCGCGGGTGTCTTCGTCCCAGATAAGCATCCCGCCCGTGTAGCTTGGCCAGTCGAGATCGAAGAGCGCGTGGTAGGCCTCTTCGGGTAGGTCCCCGGCGAGCATGACCTCCGTATCGTCGCCGTCGTCGACCATGATCCATCCGTCGTCGGCATGCGTCGATAGACGACGCGCCTCCCTCAACTCCCTCACGAACTCACGCAGGGCATCGGCAGCGTTCTCGCCGTAGCGGCCGAAGAACCCATCCGCGAAGGCCTTGAACGAGATGCCAAGGAGAACGAGGACCACCCAGAAGGGGCCGTTGCCAGTCTGAGGCTTCTTCTCCCAGACGGGCCTGACCTTGGGGCGGAACCCTGCACGCTTGAACACAGCGGCGACCTCTTCAACCTCCGCCTGGGTCGCGTGGCGATCAAGGAGGATCGGAATAGGAGTGTCCACAGTCGCCAAGGATCGCATCCAGACGAGCGGAGCCCGGCACGCGACGCACAAGCAAGCAATGGAGCTAAGGGGATGCAGAGTGAACTCTCGACGGCGGGTTGAGGCCCTCCTAGCGGCGCTCCAGCATTAGCCTTCATGTGCGAACGAGCAGATCGAGATGACGTACCAGCCTGACCTCAGTCGATACGACTACTTTCCGGAGACGGTGCCGGCCGGGGTCCGCGCATTGAACGTGGGCTGGCTCGATTCCGACCACGAGTTCCCGCGTGGCGAGGTGTCCGAAGACTTCCTCGACGGGCTGTTCGTAGCTTGCCGGGATCATCGCGCGGCCGTCACGCGCGGGTTGTATCGGTGCCCGTTCTGCAAGACAAGCGATCGTCCAACCGAGTACCCCCCGCCCCCCGCCACCGCCACGCGCGGGAAGGAAACGGTCGTCCTCGGCAACGCTGAGGTGAGGTTCCTCGGAGACGACCCGTCCACGTGGCTGATTGCGCCGACCTTAGCCTTCCACTACATCGAAGCCCACGGGTACCGGCCGCCGGACGTGTTCATCGATGCCGTCGTTGCTCAGCGGTTCGCGCCTTCCGGTTGATCTCCGGCGGGCGCGTCCGATTTGATGGCGCGATGGACCATAGGGGACAAAGATCGAACCCTGAGAGGCGGGTGGCGCGGCTACTGAGAGCGTTGCGAGAGCAGAGTTAGGAGAGAGGAACGGGGTGTCCGTACGCTCATGGACCCAGTGGCGAGGAGCCCGCCGATACGCCGCATACGTAGCAAGCGGACTCGCGTGAGCGAATCGCTCTAGGCTGACGAGCGGGTCGCTCGTCGTGCGCTACTTGCCACGAAGCACAGTGCGCGCTATCGCCAGCAGCACGATTAGCTCTGCCAGCACAATTGGGTCTTGCACCGTGGGCGCTCCTTTCCTTAGAAAGTCACGCCCACTACGAGGCCGTTCCTTATCGCACAAGGTACGACCTTGCGTCGCATCATGCGCCGGTTCCTCGGACCCGCTTTCTCTAGAGCCCAATGGATCAGCAGAGCGGCTGCTTCATCGCCCTGCCCGCCGATTTCGTTCCGCCCCTAAAGCGGGGAGATCGGAGCGTGGGACCCCTTCCCTTCTCTATTGAATGGCAGGCCACGCGTCCAGACGGCTCGCCCGAGGCTCGCCGGCTACCCACCCCGGGGCGACCGCTTCACCTGCGCACCGTTCACGGCCTTGTCGATCTCCTCGCGGAGCAGCCATCACCGCTCGATCTGAACGGCCTTCCGTCTCGGTCAGACGAGCGGCGCATCGACGGCGTGCCGGCGCCGATCTGTTCGCTCGCCGACCTCGTGGCCCTGAAGCGCCAGGCCGGTCGCCCGACCGATCTTGAGGACCTGAACCGTCTGGAGACGGCCCACGGCCCACTGCCGGATCCACCCGCGGACTCGTCCGCCTAAATTGCCGCGCTTTGAAGAATGAGGTCGCGGGATGCTTATCGAACCCGACCGGATTAGGAAGTCGGAGACTGCCTTGCAGTAATGCTCGCGTGCTCTCTCTTGGGAAGCCTTCGATACCCGGGGCCCGGCTCAGGTCAGCCGCTGCGCCGACCGTGCTGACGGCCTACCCACATGAGCCCCCAATCCGTCAGGCCTGGTCGCCAGGCGATGACGCTGAGCGCTCCGTGCCAGCGAGCGGCCCGAAGCCGCGCCCTTGAGAGTGCTACGCGATCTTGGCCCACCCGCCTTAAGCGAAATGGAGGCGGGGGGAATCGAACCCCCAACTCGGCGATGCAAACGCCGCGTGTTCCCATTAGCACCACGCCCCCGGGGCGCTCTGAGCGTAGCCTCAGATCTCCAGGTAGTCGCTCGCCCAGTTGATGCCCCGCTTGCGTCCGCTCAGTGCGGGCCGAAGTCGGAGGTGCATGATCGAACGGCCGTTGCCGAGCATGGCGGCGGGCACGTAGTAGCAGCGCTCGGTGATGCGGTCGTAGACGGCGAGCCAGTCGATCATCCGCTCGGTGTAGTGCTTGACGCGACGCACTTTCCCGTTCGTCAGCGAGTGCGATCGGCACCGGACGAGGATGACCCCGTCGCGTGACTCGGTGTACTTGACCTGCACACGCTCGAGGGCTCCCTGGCGATCGACGATCAGGTCGTAGTCCCAGTCCTCGCCGTACGGGAAGGCGATCTTGTAGCCCCGCTTGAGGAGATCCGCCGCGACCATCATCTCCGCGGTATCGCCCTTCGTCTTGAGCGGTGCCACCGGGACATTGTCCCGCCGCCTCCGGCTGTAGCAGGCACAAAAAGGCCCGCAAAAAACGCACTTTTGTTACAGGAGCGTCAAAAGCGCCTACGGCCGCAGCCGTTCTTCCGGCCGTTCAGCCGGGTCATCACCCGTGTGTTCGGGACCTTGAAGCAGATCCCGAAGTAGTCGGTCTCCGGGCGGTGGCCCGGGACGCGGACGGTGCCGCGGGCGCGGTAGGCGGTACCGCGAACGCGGCGGATCTTCAGCCGGCCGATCAGCGTCCCGGCCGCGCGGCGCGAGCGCTGCCGGTACACGTACATCGGCTTGCCGTTCAGCTTCATGTGGTCCGGTGCGGTGATCGACGACGCCACGTAGATCCGCCCGCGGCCGCGCCAGCCGAGCCGCAGCGTCAGCGGCGGGTACACGAACACCTGGAAGGTCTTGCTGACGACCGCCGGCGCCGTGGACGTGTCCACCACGCGATAGCGCGTGTTGCGGTCCGGCCCGTGGGACAGCGAATACCCGCCGCTGCTGCTCGTCTGGCGGCTCGCCACCGTCTCCCAGACGCCGTACGGATAGGGATCGGCCTGGAGCTCGACGGTGTCGGACACGCTGCTGTCGCCGGTCCGGCTGACCTGTCCCGAGAACGCCACCTTGCGCCCGAACGCGATGTCGCCGCCGCTCGCCCGCGCCGACATCGAGGTCTGGGCGCCCGGCTCGAGGTCGGCGTCGAACACGCCGGGCGCGTCGCCCCCCGGCCCGAGCGCCGCCAGGCGGCCGCGGTTCGGCACAAGGAGTCCCTCGCCGTCCGCGGCCATCCCGAGGTGGGCGGTGTCGGGGCCGTCCACGCCCGTGGCCGTGTAGGGGTCGGTCTTGGCCGAGCCGATCGTCGTGCGGAAGAGCTCGCCGCCGTCGCCGCGCCGAAGCGCCACGAGCGTGCCGTTCAGGCCAAGCACCCAGACCGCGTCGCGGACCGCGAGCGTACCCCCGGTCAGCGGCTCGTCGGCCGGCCCGGGCCAGCGCCACGAGATCACCCCGGTCGCCTGGCTGCGCGCCTCGATCCCGTCGCGGCGCCGCAGGAACCCGTGCTCGCCGGCGAGCGACACACCGCCGGCCGAGGCGAACTGCTCGGTGCCGAGACTGGTCAGGGCGTCGACGACCAGCCCGGCGACCCCGTTCGAGTCCCGCGCCCAGATCCGCTCGTTGGGCGGGGTGGCGTTGAGGGTGTGGTACGCCGGCGGCACCGCGAGCGAGGTGCTGCACGGTCCCGTCCGCGTCCAGACCGGCTCGGCCAGCCCGCGCGTGAACAGCCCGATGCCGTTGCAGCCGGTCCGGGCCAGGTAGACCCGGTCCCCCACCACCGCGAACCCGCTCGTCTTCCAGTCCGCCCAGGTCCTGACCTTCACCCCGGTGAGCGAGGAGACGGCGTAGGCCGCCGACTCGTCGGAGGCGTAGACGAACGGGCCGTCGGGCACCGGCGCGGCCGCGGCGGTGTTCCGCATCTCCGTCCGCCAGAGCCGCTCGCCGTTCGCGGCGGACACCGCGTCGAGCGCCCCCGTGCCGAGCACGTACAGCCGCCCCTCGTCGTACGCCGGCAGCCCGCGCGTGGCCACCTCGCGGACCCACACCGTCCCCCCGGTCCGGCGGTCGAGCGCGTACAGCAGCGTCGGGCCGGCCCGCTCCGAGCTGGAGCTCGACGTGGTCGCCGGCCACGCGGTCACGAACGCCCGGCCCTCGGCGATCACCGGGTACGAGACCACCTCGCCGAGGTCGCGCCGGATCCACTTGCGCCCGAGCGGCGGGTTGGGCCCGTCCGGGACGAAGCCGGAGTGCTGCACGTCCGCCTGGTAGGCCACCGCGGCGCCCCACGCCGGCGTGGGCAACGCGGCCCACGCCAGCGCCACCGCGCCAGCCGCGATCAGCCCCCCAATCACCGCCCTCACTGCGCTCAGGGTACCCGCAGCGCCCCACTGGGTACAGCGGTTGCATGGAAGGATCGACGACCGAGAAGCAGGCCCGCGAGTCCGACGACGCGCCGGAGACCAAGAAGGACCTCCATCGCGACGGCGACGGGGACGGCGACAAGTCCCCCCGTGCGGCCAACGAGGCCAAGACGACCCAGCAGGCGGAGATCTCGAACTACGAGATCGTCAGCCACTACTTCGACCAGGCGGCCGAGCGGCTCGACATGCCGGAGGACATCGCGACCGTCCTCAAGACCTCGTACCGCGAGGTCCAGGTCCAGATCCCGGTCCGGCTCGGCGACGGGAAGGTGCACGTCTTCTCCGGCTTCCGCGTGCAGCACAACGGCGCGCGCGGTCCGTACAAGGGCGGCGTGCGCTTCCACCCCGAGGTCGACCTCGACGAGGTGCGCGCGCTGGCCTCCCTGATGACCTGGAAGACGGCGATCGCCGACATCCCGTTCGGCGGCGCCAAGGGCGGCGTGAACTGCCCGGCCAGCGAGCTCGACCAGGAGGAGCGCGAGAAGGTCGCCCGCGCGTTCATCAGCAAGGTCAACAAGTTGCTCGGCCCGCACCGCGACATCCCCGCCCCCGACGTCGGGACCAACGCCCAGACGATGGCCTGGATGATGGACGAGTACGGGAAGCTGCACGGGCACACGCCGGCCTGCGTGACCGGCAAGCCGATTTCGCTCGAGGGCTCGTACGGCCGCGCCTCGGCGACCGGCCGCGGGCTCGCCTACCTCTACGAGGAGGCGGCCGAGGGGCTCGGGCTCGAGCCCGAGAAGACGCGGGTGGTCGTGCAGGGCTACGGCAACGTGGGAGCCTGGGCCGCCCGCCTGCTGGAGGAGATGGGCTGCAAGCTCGTGGCCGCCTCCGACGCCAACGGGGCCGTGCGGTGCGACGGCGGCATCGACGCCAAGGCGCTCGCCGAGCACGCCGAGGACGACGGCAAGGTGACCGAGTTCGACGGCGTGGAGGAGATCTCGCCCGACGAGCTGCTCGAGACCGAGTGCGAGGTCTTCATCCCGGCGGCGCTCGGCGGCATGATCCACAAGCACAACGCCGACAAGCTGCGCTGCAAGCTGATCATCGAGGGCGCCAACAGCCCCACCACGCCGACGGCCGACGAGATCCTCGCCGACAGCGGCGCGCACGTGATCCCGGACGTGATGGCCAATGCCGGCGGCGTGATCGTCTCGTACTTCGAGTGGGTCCAGAACCTCCAGCACTTCCGCTGGGAGGAGGACGCGGTCAACGACGCTCTCCGGGGGATCATCCGCCGCGCCTACCGAGAGGTGTCGAAGCGGGCCGAGGAGAAGGACCTGCCGCTGCGGCCGGCCGCCTACGAGCTCGGGATCGAGCGCGTACTCGAGGCGGCCAACGCGCGCGGGTACGTCCACGTCGAGTGACCCTGGACAGTTGTCCGAGCCGCGGGGCCTCCGGCTCGCCCCGGCGGCGGGCCTGCCCGATGAACTCAGCACGACGGCATGGAGGGTTCCGTCGTTCGGTGCGGCGACAAGCCGCTTGGTAAGGGGGTCGGCACGGCAGCCGGCCCCCTTTCCGCTTTCCAGGGGCGGGTCAGTCCTCCAGGTCGAAGTCCCGCGGGGGCTTCTGCTCGAACCAGAGCCGGTCGTGCTCGGGCGTCTCGCGCAGGAACTCCGGGGTCTCCTCGAGCACGTCCTCGTCGCCCTCGGCGGCGGGAGCGGGCTCCTCGTCGCGCGCCGAGAGCGTGTCGAACTCGACGGTGGCCCCCGGAACCGGCGGGGGCGGCTCGACCGGGTCGCGATCGATGTCGTGCACCGGCGGGAGGTCGGCCTCGACGGGCTCGGGCGCGGCGTCGGCCACCGCGGGGTCGTCCGCGATGTGGGCCGGGC
>JALZEZ010000494.1 GCA_030861775.1 Actinomycetota bacterium | reverse complement strand
GGGTGGCCACGCGGGCGGGCCAGAGCGCGGCCACCACCTGGTCGAGGTGCGCGCGGCGCCGCGCCGGCGCCCCCTTCACCAGGTCGAGCCGGTCCGGCAGGAAGACCGCCGCGAGCGGTCGCGGGGGGTCGATCCCGCGCGCCGGGGGGGCGCCGTCCACGCGGATCCGCTTCTCCTCCCCCGGCGCGATCCCGACCTCGAGCTCGTGCGCCCCGTCGTCGGCCGCCACGCCGACCTCCACGCGCGCCACCGCGCTCCCGATTCGCACCAGCTCGCGATCGGCGTTCGTGCGGCACGAGCGCCCGGTCAGCCCCACGTACAGGGCCTCGAGCAGGTTGGTCTTGCCGGCGCCGTTCGGGCCGGCCAGCACGTTCAGGCCGGACCCCAGCTCGACCTCCGCCCGCTCGTAGTTGCGGAAGTCGCGGACGGCGAGGCGGGTTACGCGCACGGCTACACGTTGAGGCGGATCGGCATGACGAGGTAGAGAAAGCTGCCGCCCCCGTCCTCGCCGGCCGACTCGATCAGCCCCGGCCGCAGCGGGCTGATCAGCTTCAGCACGAGCTCGTCGGCGTCCACGCTCTCGAGCCCCTCGCGCAGGAAGTCCGGGTTGAATCCGATCTCGAGGCCCTCGCCCTTGAACGGGATCGGCAGCGACTCGCTGGCCTCGCCGATGTCCGGCGTCTGGGCGGAGATCTCGAGCGTGCCATCGCTGAACTTCAGGCGCAGCGGAGCGTTCTTCTGCGCCAGCAGGCTGATCCGCCGCACCACCTCGACCAGCTCCGCCCCGCTCACCCGCAGCTCGTGCTCGAACGACTCCGGCAGGAGCTGCTTGTAGTTCGGGAAGCGTCCCTCGACCAGGCGCGACGACAGGGTCACCGTGCCGACCCGGAACACGACCTGGTGCTCGAGCGCGGCGATCTCGATCTGCCCCTCGGCCTCCGCGCCGGCGATGCGGCTCAGCTCCTGGAGCGTGCGGGCCGGCACGTTCGCCTCGAGCGTGCCGTCGAGCGGCTCGTCCAGGGACGTCTCCTTGACGCTGAGCCGGTACGAGTCGGTGGCGACCATCCGCAGCTCCCTCTCGGACGCCGAGACCAGCACGCCGGTGAGATGGGGACGCGTCTCGTCGCGCGAGGCGGCCCGGGCCACGCGGGAGATCGTCTCGACGAAAGCGCGCGCCGGTACGCGCACGATGGGCGCGTCTCCCACCTCGGGGAGGTTGGGGAACTCGTCGGCGGGGAGGGTGCGGAGGTGGAAGCGGGCGGAGCCGGAGATCACCTCCACGTCGCCCTGCGACGAGCGGTACTCCAGCGAGACGTCGTCCTTCGGAAGCGAACGGATAACGTCGAGCAGCAGGCGAGCGGGAACGACCGCCACGCCCTCGCGCTCGGCCGTCACGTCCACGGCCACGCGCACGCCCAGCTCCATGTCGGTGGCCTGGAGCTCGACGCGTCCGTCGCCCGCGCGGATCATCACGCCGGCGAGCGTCTGGATGGCGCTGCGGGTCGAGGCTCCGCGGGCGGCGACGCCGAGTGCGGAGAGCAACTGCTCCTTGCCGATCGACAGCTTCATCTGGAACTGCTTATGAAGTTGATTGAGGTGGGAGCTGTGGACATGTGGATGGAAGGTATAGATCCCGCTTGCAGAGCCGAGGACGGCCTGACGGGAACTGTGGATTGTCCCATCACCCTCGGTCGGCAGCCTTCCCGACGAGGGCGCGCCTGGCCCTGTCGACAGCGGCGCGGGTCTCGTCGCGGTGCTCGAGGTCCCCGGCCACACGACGGTGGGCGTGGATGACGGTCGAGTGGTTGCGGCCTCCGAAGTGGCGGCCGATCGCCGGCAGGCTCTCCTCGGTCATCTCGCGTGCGAGGTACATGGCCACCTGGCGGGCCAGCGCGACCTTCGGCCGGCGGTCGTGGGCGATGAGGGACTCCGGGGTGACCTCGAGCGCGCCGGCCGCGGCGACCTGAATCTCGGCGAGGGTCGAGGGCCGGCTCGTTCCTCCGCCGTCGCGGTAGAGGGTGCCGAGCACGCGGGCCGCGAGGCCGGGCTCGGGCTCCTCGCCGCGCAGAGAGGCGTAGGCCACCACGCGGATCAGGGCGCCCTCGAGCGCTCGGACGCTGGTCGTCACGCGGCGTGCGATCTCGGCGAGCGTCTCGGCCGGCACCTCCCCGACGGCGTCCATGCGTGCCCGCTTCTGGAGGATCGCCATGCGCGCGGCGAGGTCCGGGGCCTCGACACCGGCCACCAGGCCGCACTCGAAGCGCTCGCGCAGCCGGGCCTCGAGCGCCTCGATGTCGCGCGGCGCGCGGTCGCTCGTGATCACGAGCTGGCTGCCGGCCTCGTAGAGCGCGTTGAAGGTGTGGAAGAACTCCTCCTCGGTGCGCAGCTTGTCGGCCAGGAACTGGATGTCGTCGACGAGGAGCACGTCGGCGTCGCGGAAGCGGGCGCGGAACGCGCGCGTGTTTCCGCTGCGCACGGCCTTGACGAAGTCGCCCGTGAAGGTGTCGACCGTCGCGTAGCGCACCCGCAGGCCGTCCCCGTACGCGCGCACGTAGTTGCCGATCGCGTGCAGCAGGTGGGTCTTGCCGAGGCCGGGCGGGCCGTGGAGGAAGAGCGGGTTGTAGGCCTGGCCGGGCTGCTCGGCCACCGCCAGCGCGGCGCCGTGGGCGAGGCGGTTGCCGTCGCAGATGACGAACTGGTCGAAGGTGTAGCGGGGGTTGAGGCCGGCGCGCTCAGGGGCCTCGCCGCCCGCCGCCGCGACCGCCACGGCGTCCTCGGCCGGCGGCTGCCAGCCGTCGTCCACGAGC
>JALZEZ010000493.1 GCA_030861775.1 Actinomycetota bacterium | reverse complement strand
GCGCGGGCCGGCGCGCCGCGCGGCGCACGAGCCGCTGCTCGCCGCGTGTGGCGCGGCCGTCGGCCCGGCGGCTCGCCGAGCGCTCCCAGCGCCTCTGGGCGGCCGCGGTCTGGCGGCCGAAGTGGCCGTCGGCGCCGGTAGCGAACCCGGCCCGGGTGAGGTAGCGCTGGAGCAGCTTCACGTCGCTGCCGGTCGAGCCCTGCTTCAGGGTGCGCTCCGCGTAGGCGGCGTGAGCGGACGCGGGGAGCGTCAGCGACAGCGCGAGCGCGGCTATGGCGAAGCATCCGCGCATCCGGCGCGGCAGCCCATGACGAGCCATGTGTCAAGCCTCTCTTTCGTTGCGCTTCCGGGGTTAGCTGACGGGCTCGCGCGGAAAGAGTCGCGCTACCGGGTTCCCGCCCCTGTGGGGGAGGGAAGAGCGGATTCGCCCCAACTGCCTGGTTCCCCCGGCCGGACGCCCCGCTGGCGGGACGGACGGTTCAGCTAGGTTCCAGTGAAGGCGGGCACCATAGCGACTCGCCTCGATGGACAACCCAAGTTGCGGAATTTTGGACAGCCGCACAAGGTCGCAGGGGTCCGGATGGCGCTAGCTTGCCACCGACATCGAAAATCTTCGAAGCCGTGACGCGCGCCTGGGCCCCCGGGCGCGCTCCGCGTCAGGAGCCGATCCATGCCCAAGTTTCGCCACCCCAACATCACAGCCGCCAAGTGGAGCGCCAACGGTGGCGCGCTCGGAACCGTCGATCTGAGCCAGGATGCCGGCTACCCCTTCGGGGAGAACGTGTTCTCGCTCGCGGTCCAGCGCGAGCGCCTGCCGCAGGAGGTCTGCGACCGGCTCGCGGACACGCTCGACAAGGGCCACGCGCTCGACCCCTCGCTGGCCGACGCCGTGGCCGAGGGCATGAAGGCCTGGGCCCTCGAGAAGGGCGCCACCCACTACACGCACGTCTTCCAGCCCCTGACCGGCCTCACCGCCGAGAAGCACGACTCGTTCTTCGGCCCCAGCAAGGACGGCAAGGCGATCGCCAAGTTCTCCGGCAAGGAGCTGATCCAGGGCGAGCCCGACGCGTCCTCGTTCCCCACCGGCGGCGTGCGCGCCACCTTCGAGGCCCGCGGCTACACCGCCTGGGACCCGACCAGTCCCGCCTTCATCCTCGAGAACCCGAACGGGGCGCTGCTCTGCATCCCGACGGCGTTCGCCTCCTGGACCGGCGAGGCGCTCGACGCCAAGATCCCGCTGCTGCGCTCGATGGACGCGCTCTCGAAGGCGGCCATCCGCGCCCTGCGCCTGCTCGGTGACGAGACCGCCGAGCGCGTGTTCACCACGGTCGGGCCGGAGCAGGAGTACTTCCTGATCGACGAGCAGTACTACTTCGAGCGCCCGGACCTGATCAACACCGGCCGCACGCTCTTCGGGGCCAAGCCGCCGAAGGGCCACGAGCTCGACGACCACTACTTCGGGGCCATCCCCGAGCGCATCCTGGCCTGCATGCTCGAGACCGAGCGCGAGCTGGCCAAGCTCGGCGTGCCGGTCAAGACCCGCCACAACGAGGTCGCGCCGGCCCAGTACGAGATCGCGCCGGTGTTCGAGAACTCGAACGTCGGCTCCGACCACCAGCAGCTCACGATGCAGGTCATGCAGAACGTGGCCCGCAAGTACGGGCTGGTCTGCCTGCTGCACGAGAAGCCGTTCGCCGGCGTGAACGGCTCGGGCAAGCACAACAACTGGTCGATGGGGACCGACACCGGCAACAACCTGATGGAGCCGGGCGACACCCCCGCCGACAACCTGAGCTTCCTGTTCTTCTGCGCCGCGGTGCTGAAGGCCGTGGACAAGCACCAGGGGCTCCTGCGGGCGTCGGTGGCGAACATCGGCCAGGACCACCGCCTGGGCGCCAACGAGGCGCCGCCGGCGATCATCTCGATCTTCCTCGGCGCGGAGCTGGGGAAGGTGTTCGAGGCGATCGCGACCGGTGAGGGCGACCCGCACACGCCGGCCTCGTTCCTGGGGCTCGGCACGCCGGTCCTGCCGCCGCTGCCGAAGCACGGCGGCGACCGCAACCGGACCTCGCCGTTCGCCTTCACCGGCAACAAGTTCGAGTTCCGCGCGCTCGGGTCGAGCATGTCGCTCGCGTTCCCGAACACCGTGCTGAACACGATCGTGGCCGACGCCATCGACGAGCTGGCCGACCAGATCGAGTCGCGGAAGGACGGCGACCTGGCCGAGACCGTGACCGAGGTGGTGAAGGACGCCTACACCACCCACAAGCGGATCATCTTCGACGGCGACAACTACGCCGAGGAGTGGCACGCGGAGGCCGAGCAGCGCGGGCTGAAGAACCTGCGCACCACGCCCGAGGCGCTGCCGGAGGTCATCTCCGAGCAGACCGTCGGGACGTTCGGCAAGTACGAGGTGCTGAGCGAGCGCGAGCTCGAGTCGCGCTTCGAGGTCTGGGTCGAGCAGTACGTGATCCGGGCGAACATCGAGGCGGAGACCGCGGCCACGATCGCGCGGACGATGCTGCTCCCGGCGGCGCTGCGGCACATCGCGATGTGCGAGGCGGCCGGGATGGGCTCACTCGCGGCCGAGGCCCGCGAGCTCACCGAGCAGTTCGCGGCGAGGATCGCGGAGCTCGAGAACGCGAACGGCTACCCGGACGGGGTGGAGGGGCTCCAGCTCGCCGAGTACGCGCGCGACAGCCAGCTCACCGCGCTGGCCGCCGTGCGCGAGGTGGCCGATCAGCTCGAGCGCGTGGTGGCCGACGACCTCTGGCCGCTGCCGAAGTACTCCGAGGTGCTGTTCATCAAGTAGACGCCTGGCC
>JALZEZ010000214.1 GCA_030861775.1 Actinomycetota bacterium | reverse complement strand
GCCTCCGGCCGCAGGGTCCGCGGCGGCGGCCTGACCGGCGGCGCCCTCACCACCCCGGCCGGGGCGCACTCCGGCTCGACCTCGTCGCAGCACGCCCCGCGGCAACGCAGCACGAACGACAGCACCGCCGCCGTCGCGGCGATCAGGCCCGCGAGCAGCAGGGCCTCGTGGAGGAAGTCGCCGTCGTAGTCGCTCACGAGCAGGATCCCGAGCACCGCGGCGGCCGCGGCCGCTCCCAGCAGCACGTGGTCGAGCAGCGCGCAGCGCAATCGCCCGCAGCAGCGGACCGCCCAGAACCGCACGACAACCGCCAGCGCCACGATCGCCACCGCCCCGATCACGGCCCGCGCGCCGGGCGAGTCCACGACGCCGAGCAGCACCAGCGCCAGGGCGAGCAGCAGGCTGACCGCCCATCCCTCGAGACACGGCCGGCCGCGCCCGGGACGATCCGGCTCCTCCGGCTTCGGCACGTACGGATCGCCCGACCCGTCGGGGTTGCCGTGCACCGTGTCCGGGTCGCCGCCCAGGGCGCGGAAGCGCTTTCCGAGCCCGTGCAGGTAGCGCAGGAAGATCGGGTACCAGCGGTCGGTCGGCGGGATCGTCGTGGCGATGTGCTTCATCACCGAGAGCGTGCGCTTCTCCTCGTCGACGATCAGCTCGGCGCTGCTCACCGGGATGGTGAACTCGAACGCCCCGATCACCTGGCGCGACTGGCCGTCGATCTGCTGGACGCTGACGCGGTACTCCTCGCCGTAGGTCACGGTGTCGGGGAGCGACACGCTCAGCAGCGCCGGGATGTTCGCGTCCCGCCCGCCCGGGAGCGGCAGCCATGCCGCGTCCCCGGCCCGGAACCGCACCGTGTGCTTGTCCACGATCGTGAACGCCAGCGGGCTGAGCCGCAGCGCGGCCAGCCGCTCGATCTCCGCGGTGTCGATGTCGGAGAAGAAGAGCGTGACCTCGCTGTCGTCCGGCAGGTTGTACCAGCGGAAGAAGAGCTCGTCGGGCCCGGTGCGCTGGACCGCCGCGAGGGCCGCGACGGGCGGGCCCGGGAGCGATCCGCCAACCGGGATCGCCTCCGGCACCACGCCCTCCGGGATCTTCGGCAGCGACGACGGCTTGATGTCGAGGGTGTGGAGGACCGTGTGCGAGTCCGGCCCGCCGGGGTTGTCGGAGAACAGGATCGCGACGTTGCGCTGCGAGAGGTTGTCGCTCGACCCGGGCGTTTCGCCGGGGTCGGTCGTGTCCGGCTCGAAGTAGACCTCGGCCACGATGCACTGGTGGCGGCCGCGGACGAGCTCCTGGATGCTCTGGCACTGGGCCTCGTCCCACGGGCCGTCGCTGGTGCCCACGTTCCTGGGGAAGCGCTTGCCGGTCGTGTTGAAGTCGAGCCAGGCGCCGAAGAACATCGTCACCTCCACGCCCGGCGTGGGAGTGATGTCCTTGATCTCGTAGCTCGCGTCCAGCGGCTGCCCGGTCATCGCCTGGGCGCCCGGCCGCCCCGCACGGGTCTCGACCCGCTCCGAGACGAAGAACGGGATGCTCACCAGGTTGCCGGCCCCGTCGCGGCCGATCAGCGGCACGGTGTTGGCCCCCGGCCCGTTGTGGCGGTAGGTCCCCTGCCGGCTGTACTCGAGCGCGGTGCCGACCGTGTTGAACATCCGGAAGAACACCTTCACCCGCTGGGCGACCGTGGTGTTCGCCCGGTAGCGCACCTTCGCCACCACGTAGTTGAAGAGCGGGATGCCCATGACGTCCGTCCACAGGATCAGCTTCGAGCCCTCCTGCGTGGGGTCCAGCGTGGTGAACTGGCCCGGCGCGGCGTTGAGCCGGTCGATCGCGGCGCGGATGAACGTGCGCGCGGCGGAGGCGCCGCCGCTTCCCTGCGTCACAGTCCCGAACTTCGTGGTCCCCGGGGCCGTCGGGAACACGCGCACGTCGGTGCTCAGCCAGCCCGGGTTGTTCACCGCCGGGTCGATGTCCGTCATGTACGGGTTCGGCGACTTGGTCAGGTCGATCGTCTCCGAGCACGTGTGCGGCCCGAGCGTGAACGTCGCGCGGACCTGCAGCTCGTCCACGACCGACGCGAACGCGTCCATGTTCGCGAAGCGGACGTGGAACGGGAACGTGATCCGCTGCGGCACGTCGGCGCCGCCGGGACGGTTCTCCACCAGCCGGCCGGCGGGGATCAGGGTGAGGTCGGCCGGGTCCACCGCGGCGCCGGTGGCGGCCCAGGTGAGGGCGAAGCTCGGGTCCCCGGACAGCTCGCCGTCGAGCCAGCCGTCGAAGTACACGTAGAGGGCGTTGTTGATCGTGGCCTGTCCGCCGCCGCCCAGGGAGAGGATCTCCTCCTCCGAGAACGTGCTGCGGTCGGTGAACACGCTGCACCCGACGTGGCCTAGGCGGACGAAGCGTGCGACCTGGCAGGGGTTGTCGCTCGAATCGACGACCCAGAGCATGTAGTAGCCCGGCGGGGCCACGTTGCCGTTCGGTGGCGCGGTGACCGTGAGCGTGTTGCCGTTGCGGGCGGTGATCGCGAGCCCCACGTAGCGCTGGTCGTTGTTCGTGGAGTGGGTGGACGACCCCGCGCGGATCAGCGCCGCCCGCTCGACGTTGGTCGCCGGCCGGTCGAGCCCGATCTCGAACGGCTGCCCGTAGGGGGCGAAGCGCGGCGACGAGTTGATCTGGAGCCGGTTCGCCACCGCGATGTAGCTCGGCTCGAACAGCTCGATGGTCTTGACGCCGACCGTGGCCGGGTCGCCGGGGCTCTGGTTGACGTTTCCGCCCGCTGTCCAGATCTTGCCGTTCGGCAGCAGCAGCGCGGTCGAGTGGTAGTTGCGCGTCTGGGTGGCCATGCCGGCGTCGGTCGACCAGTCCTCGGTGCCCGAGTAGGTGCCGGTGCCCCAGTCGATGCCGGGGTCGAAGATCTCGGCCTGCGGGACCGGGCTCTCGGGGTTGGCCGGGTCGACGCCCCCGACCATGCACACGGTCCCCGTCGGGAGGATCACGGCGTTCACGTGGATGCGCGGCCGGGCGGGGGCGTCGCGGGCCACGGTGGGCTGCCACTCGCCGGTCGGGTCGCCCAGGTCGATCTTCCGCGACTGCGACTCGCCGCAGAACAGCGCCCGCGGGCGGTAGGCCTCCTCGGGCAGCAGCGGCAGCAGGACGGCGGCCCGGTACCACTCGTGGTAGCCCCCCTCCGGCGGCTGGGGGATCTTGTGCCCGACGTAGTCGCCCGATGCCGGGTCGTAGCGGCAGCTCACGTAAGTGCCGTCGTTCGCGGCCGTCGCGTGGTCGTACGGCATCGGCGTAGCGAAGAAGAGCTGCCCGTTCGGCAGCGTGAACACGCGCGTGTAGAACAGCGGGCGCATGCCGTTGGGCGGGCCGGAGTCGCCCATCACCTTCGGGGCGTTGATCCACGCGTTGGCCGCGACGTTGTAGCGCTCGGGGAGCGTGTTGCGGTGGCGAGAGTCGCCCTGCATGGGGTGGCCGAAGCACGTGAAGACGTCGCCGTTGCCGAGCGTCACGCAGCCCGGGTACCAGCGCCCGCCGCTGGTCTCGACGTCCGGCTGGGTGGGGTTCTTGTTGAGCCGGGCCGTCTCGACCCAGGTGCGCCCGCGCGGGTTGTAGAGCCAGCAGCGGCGGTGGCCGAGGTAGTCGAGCCGATGCTCGTGGATGTCCCCCTCCGGCCACTTGGACGTGCCGCCGACGATCAGCAGGCGCCCGTCCGCGGCGAACGCGTGGTGGGCGCAGAAGACGTCGCTGTCGGGGGAGGGCGGGGTCGCCGCGACGATCGTGTGCGAGGCCACGTCGTAGATGCGGGTCTTCTTGAAGAGCTGACCCGGGACGGACTCCTGCTGCGCGCCCCAGTGCTCGTCGCCGCCGAAGAGAACGACCTCGCCCTGCGACCCCGAAGGCACCAGCGCGGCGTGTACCGCGAGGATCCCTGAGTTGATGACCGAGGTCCAGGGCACGCGCCGCGGACGCTACGCCCCGAGGAGTCGCCGCACCATCCCCCGTTTGGTGGCTTGTGCTAGAGCAGGTGCTCGAGCCCGATCGTCGGCGAGCGCTCCAGCGAGCCCACCTTCCGCACCGCCAGCAGCACGCCGGGCATGAACGACTCGCGCGCGATCGAGTCGTGCCTGATCGTGAGCGTCTGGCCGAGCCCGCCGAAGACGACCTCCTGGTGGGCCACGAGGCCCGGCAGCCGGACGCTGTGGATCGGCTCGTGCACGTTGCCGCCGGCCGCGCGGATCAGCTCCGCGGTGCGGGCGGCGGTGCCCGAGGGGGCGTCGAGCTTCCTGTCGTGGTGCAGCTCGACGATCTCGCACTCCGGCATGTGCCTGGCCGCGAGCTTCGAGGCCTCCATCATCAGCACCGCGCCGATGGCGAAGTTCGGCGCCACGAAGAGGTTCGCGCTGCCCACGCCCTCGAGCTGCGAGAAGTCGGCGCCGGTCGTGCCCATCACGCAGTGGACGCCGGCCTCAAGGCACATCCGGGCGTTGTCGAGGCAGGTGTCGGGGGTCGTGAAGTCCACGACCACGTCGGCGTCGCCGAGCACGTCCTGGAGCGACTGCTCGAGCAGCGGGTCGGCCTTGCCCACCAGCGCCATGTCGTCGGCGCCCTCCACGGCGGTCACCACGGCCTGACCCATGCGCCCGGCCGCGCCGGACACGGCCACGTTGATCACGCCGCGGCCGCCAGCTCGCCGTTGACCGGCTCGAGCGCGGCGCGGAACGCGTCCTCGCTCGTGCCCACGCCCGCGGCGGAGAGCCCGGCCGGGGCGAACAGCTCGCGGGCCAGCTCGGAGACGGTCGCGGACTCGACCGCGTCCACCGCGGCGATCATCTCGTCCAGCGAGAGCAGCGGCACGTCCATCAGCACCGAGCCGCCGAGCCGGTTCATGCGGCTCAGCGTGGACTCCGACGAGAGCACCATGCGGCCCTTGACGTTCTCCTTGGCCCGGGTCAGCTCCTCCTCCCCGACGGGCTCCTCGACGATCCGGTTCAGCTCCGTGCCGATCACGTCCATCGCCTCGCGCACGTTGTCGGGCCGGGTGCCCACGTAGAGCCCGACCTGGCCCGAGTCCGTGTAGTGGCTCGCGTACGAGTAGACCGCGTAGGCCAGGCCGCGCTTCTCGCGCACCTCCTGGAAGAGGCGCGAGGACGAGGAGCCGCCCAACAGCGTGTCGAGCACGCGCAGCGCGAAGCGGCGCTCGTCCGAGCGCGGGATGCCCGGGCCGCCCAGGCAGAGGTGGTACTGCTCGGTGGTCTTGGCGTGGAAGGCCGCCCGCGGAGGACAGGTGGCCGGGGCCGGTGTAGCGCCGTCGGCGCTGCCGTCCGGCGCCGTGAAGAAGCGCTCGCTCAGCTCGACCAGCCGCTCGTGGTCCACGTTGCCGGCCGCGGCCACGACGAGGTTCGGCCCGACGTAGCGGCTGTCGTGGTAGGCGGCGATGTCCGGGACCGGCACGTTCGCCACCACGTCGGCGGTGCCGATGATCGGGCGGCCGAGCGGGTGGTCGCCGAAGATCGCACCGGCCAGCACGTCGTGCACCTTGTCCGAGGGCTCGTCCTCGTACATGGCGATCTCCTCGATCACGACCTGGCGCTCGGCGTCGACGTCCGGGTACGAGGGCCGGAGCACCATGTCCGCGAGCACGTCGTAGGCGCGCTCGAGGTGCTGGTCGAGGAAGCGCGAGTAGACCGACGTGCTCTCCTTGCCGGTCCCCGCGTTGGCCTCCGCCCCCATGCCGTCGAAGGCCTGGTCGATCTCGACCGAGCTGTAGCGGTCGGTGCCCTTGAACAGCAGGTGCTCGAGGAAGTGCGAGATGCCGCCCTGCTCGCGCGTCTCGTTCCGCGAGCCCGTGCCGATCCAGAGCCCGAGGGCGATCGAGCGCACCGACGGCAGCCGCTCGGACACGACCCGGACTCCCGAGTCGAGCCGAGTGAGGCTGTGGCCGTCGATGGTGCTCAGGTCTCTAGCGGTCGTCGCGGGCGTGTGAGGAGCGGGGCCGGTCGCCGCCGCGGTCACCGCCGCGGTCACCGCGGTCGCCGCGGTCGGCCCGGTCACTCCGGTCGCCGCCGCCCCCACCACCGCCGTCGCCGACCAGGTCGGTGATCGGCGAGAGGGCCACCTTGCCCTGGGGGTCGACGTCGTCGACGCGGACCTCGACCTCGGCGCCCAGCTCGAGGACGTCCTCGACCCGCTCGACGCGCTTGCCCTTGCCCAGCTTGGAGATGTGGAGCAGGCCATCGCGCCCGGGCAGGATGTTGACGAAGGCGCCGAACTTGGTGATGTTCACGACCTTGCCGGTGTAGACGTCGCCCACCTCGGCCCGGGGCGGGTTGATGATGAGGTCGATGCGGCTGCGGGCGTCC
>JALZEZ010000492.1 GCA_030861775.1 Actinomycetota bacterium | reverse complement strand
CCGTTGTCCGAGTGCTTCCTTAGCTGAGCACGAGTCGACGGCGCGCACGCATGAGGAGGAGGCCGGCCCCGAGGCGTGCGTACGGCTGGCCGCTCGCCCCCCTGAGACGGGGGGCGAGGCGGCCCTGGAGGGCGCGTTCGGGCGCGCCGTGCCCGAGGTCGAGCGCGACTGGCGCCGAAGGCTGGACGACCTGCGCGCGGCCTAGCGCTCGCAGTGCACGTCGCGGAAGAACGCCCTGACGATCGGCTTGCCGTTCGACTTCGTCGTGTACCGCACGACGAGCTCGGCGTCGCAGAGCGAGCCGTCCGAGTAGTCCACGTTGTAGACCCAGACGATCTCGTGGTCGCTGATGCGCTCGGCGCCGAAGATCCGCCAGCGCTCCACGGAGCTCTCCTGCTCCTGCTTCTGCGCCAGCTTGACGGCGAGCCGCTTGGCGGTCGGGTACCGCAGCACATGCGCCGACGCGACGCTGGAGAACGCCAGCGAGGCGGTCACGGCAAGCACAGCAGCGATCGTTAGCTTCCTCAAGTTGAGCCTCCTTTTGGGCTTTCGAGCGTAACCCAGGGCCGGAAATTACGCCAGATGGGCAAGGAGGTCTGCAGCGACGCGCTCGGGCTCGTGTTCGATCTCGAACCAGGTGAAGCGCACGACGCGCCATTCGAGCGCGAGACGCCGGTCCCGGCGGCGGTCGCCGACGAACGCCCGGCGGGTGCCGTGGGTGGCCCAGCCGTCGGTCTCGACTATGAGCTTCTGCTCGGGCCAGGCGAAGTCGACCTCGACGAACCTGCCCTTGCCCAGCGCGATCGGCATGTTGACGTGCGGCCTCGGCACTCCCGCCCTCTCGCAGATCGCGAGGAAGCGCTCCTCCATGTCGTTGCGGGTCCGCGCCGGGTCGGCCCCCTTGCCCACCGCGCGCGCCACCCGGCTCGCTCCGCTCCGGCCGTGCGCACGGGACAGCACGCCTTGGATTGCACGTAGGTCATAGGTGCGGTGCCTCTCCGCGTTGTCGATCATCCGTTCCACGCCGCGGTCGTCCGTCTGTCCGGCTGCGTCCAGGATGGTCCGGGCGATGGAGGTGCACGGGATGCCGTCTATGGCCGTCACGTCCTGTGGTGCCAGCGAGCGGGTCTGGTGCACGGCGACCCCGGGCACCCGCACGCGCCGCGCGACCACCGTGACGTGCAGGCCACCGGACCCGTCGCGGAGCCCGTGCAGCCGCGCGGCCGTGGTGTGCGAGGCGTAGGCGTCCGGCTCGCACGCGAGGACGGCTGCCATGTAGCGCCCGCGCCAGGGGACGAGTTCGTGGCCGACGGCGTAGACGCCGCGGTGGAGGCGGTGGAGCTTGCCGGCCTGGACCCGGCTCCGCACCGCACTGGCACTCAGGCCGATCCCAGTTAGCTGGGTAAGGGAGATCACCCCGTGCTGAGCCTTCGCGATCTCCGCGATCGCCGCATCCACTGGGGGTGCCGTCGATTGCGTCCAAATAGTGGACGAAAATGACTTCGGTCCGTCCATGCCTCCATGAATGCCAGCCGTTGCGTTACGGCTCAAGACCGTGGAGGCCCGTAAGCGTGCCGGCTCCGTTACGGGAGGGTTACGAGGAGGCGGCTAGGCCGAGATCGGCGGGGCCGCCGGCATCGCCGCGTGGGGCTCGGAGCCGTTCGGCGAGATCGCCAGCGAGCGCATCTCGAGGGGGACGACCTTCACGCCGCCGCTCTCGCCGGCCAGGCGGACGCGGAGCATGGCGCCGCCGAACTCGGCCCGGGCGCCGTCGGCCGTCTTGAGGACGGTCTCGGCCTCGCGGCCGGGGACCCCGCAGGCGGCCAGGAAGCCGCGGGCGCGCTCCTCGCCGATGCCGTTGTCGTCGAGCTCCAGCTCCTCGAGGCGGACCGGCGGCGGCTTCTTGGCGTCCTCGGCCGCGCGGATGATGCAGGCGGCCATGTCGTCGGGGGCGCGCTCGGCGGTACCGGCGATCTTGGCCAGGAGGGCGTCGGCCCGGGCGTTCGCGCCGAGCTCCTCGACGATCGCGCAGAGGCGGTCGCGGCCCAGCAGGTCGTCGCCGTGGAGGCGGGCCTCGACCAGGCCGTCGGTGAAGAAGCAGGCGATCGAGCCGGGCGGCAGCGCCACCGTGGTCTGGCGCACACCGGTCACGAGGCCGGCGCCGATCGGAGGCGAGGAGCCGACGGTCACCGGGGCGTGCGCGCTCGGGCCGACGAGGATCGGGGGCTCGTGCCCCGCGCAGGCGTAGGTGAGCGTGCCCTCGCCCGAGTCGTAGACGGCGAGGACGACCGTGGTCAGCTCCGCGTGCGGCTCGTTCTCGAGCGCCCGCGCCGCGATCTGGAGCGCCGCGCGCGGCTCCCCGCCGGCGTTCAGGTACGCGCGCAGCGTGTAGCGCATCAGCGCGGTGACCGCGAGGGCCTGGCGGCCGTGGCCGCACACGTCGCCGACGATGATCCCGACGCGGTCGCCCTCCATCTCGAAGACGTCGTAGAAGTCGCCGCCCGCGGCCGGGCCCTCGGCGGGCCGGTACGCGACCGACGCCTCGAGCGTCCCGATGCGCGCCGGCACGTCGGGGAGAAGCGCCTTCTGGAGCAGGCCCACGTCGCCGAGCAGCTCGGCGCGCTGCGCCTCGAGGTGGCGCGCGCGGCGGGCGGCGAACATCGAGCGGACGTACATCGCGGCCGCGATCAGCGCGAGCACGCCGATCAGGATCCACATCGGCGTGGGGATGACCTCGACCACGTCGCGGATCGGCCTCAGCGGGCCGGGTGTGCCGTCGTCGTTGCTCTTAGCTGACTCGCCGTCGTCGCGGCCGCTCGCGCCGGCGCGCTCGCGCCGCTCGGCGC
>JALZEZ010000213.1 GCA_030861775.1 Actinomycetota bacterium | reverse complement strand
CCGGGGCGGCCGCGCGCGCGGCGGTCGGATGGCCGGCCGAGGGCTTGATTTCGAAATTGCCTCTTGCGCTGGTGCGCCATACCGGATAGAAGTACGCAATGCCCCTGCGCCTGGCCCGCGCGAAGTCAGCGCCGCGTGCCTCAATCACCCTGGTCGTCGTCGGGTTGTGTTCCGCCCTCCTGCTGGCCCTCGCCGCCCCCGCGTCGGCGATCACCCGCAAGCAGGCGACGAAGAACGCGCTCGCGGCGCTCGGTCCGGCCAAGCCCGGAGAGCGCGTGACCGTCTTCCGCCTGCCGAAGCCGCTGAAGGCCGGCACGGTCGTCACCCAGCGCGGGAGCAAGCGGCGGCTGGCGAAGGTCGGCCGCGAGCGCGCGTTCTTCTTCTACCGCGACAGCGGACCGGGGCAGCCCTATCCGCACGCGGGCCGCGTGGCGCTGGTCGGCGCGAAGAAGGGGAAGGTCAAGCTCTCCGGCGGGATCATGTGGCAGCCGCTGATCAACGGCCGGCTCCCGGTCTTCCTCAAGACCTCGGCCCCGGGCGAGTACGTCGTCGCCTCGAGCGAGAGCCTGACCGTCGATCAGCCGCCATTCCCGATCGCGCCGGAGCTCACCGCCGAGGACGACCCGGCTCCGCCCCCGGACGACGGAAAGGACTCGGCCCCGAAGGCGAGCAGCCAGACCGTCAGGGCCAAGACGGGCTCGCCGAAGCGGATCACCCTGACCGGCACCGACGAAGACGGCGACCTGCTCACGTTCTTCATCACCAAGCCGCCCAGGAACGGCACGCTCTCGGGCCAGCCGCCGGACCTCACCTACACGTCCAACACCGGCTACCTCGGCAACGACAGCTTCCACTTCAAGGTCAGCGACGGCGACCACGAGAGCAGCAACGCCGCCGTGGTGCAGATCGACGTGGTGCCGCCCGGCCTTCCGCCGGTCGTGAACACCTCGGCGGGCTGCACGAGCTACACCGAGCAGAGCCCCGCGGTCGCGATCGACGACCAGCTCACGGTCTCCGACGTGGACGACCCCGTCCTCGAGAGCGCCAGGGTGCGCGTCGACTTCAGTGATCAGCCCGCGCCCGATCCCGAGGACCCGGTCAACAACCGGCTCGGTGACGAGCTCGTCTTCACGGACCAGAACGGGATCAGCGGCTCCTACAACGAGCGCACCGCGACCCTCGACCTGAGCGGGACCGCGACGGTGGCCCAGTACGAGGCCGCGCTCCGCACCGTCCGCTACCGCAACCTGTCGAACCCGAACCCGCCGCCGACGCGGGACATCATCTTCACGGCCAACGACGCCGGCAACGACTCGCTCCCGGCGACCAAGCAGGTCTGCATCGTCGGCGGTGCGGGAGGCAACGACCGGCCGACCAGCGACACCGGCTCCGAGGGCGCGCTCTCCTACATCGAGAACGACGGCCCGATCCCGGTCGACGGCGCCTTCATCGTCGCCGACCCCGACTCGGCCACGCTCTCGAGCGCGTACGTGAAGTTCCTCCCGTACGTGACCCTTCCGGGCGAGGACGACGAGGGCAACCCGACCCCGGGTTCGACGCAGGACACCTTCGACCCGGCCCAGGACGACCTGGTCTTCCAGGACCAGAACGGGATCACCGGCGAGTACAACGACTCGACCGGGGTCCTGACGCTGACCGGCACGGCCTCGGTCGCGGACTACCAGGCCGCGCTCCAGTCGGTGGCCTACGAGAACGTCTCCGAGGACCCGACGGCCGATCCGCGCCGGGTCGAGTTCAGGGTCACGGACTCGAGCGGCGCGAACTCGATCCCGTCCAGGCGCGACATCTTCGTCACCCCGGTGAACGACGCCCCCGTGGCGACGGCGAGCGAGGGCTCGACCGACTACACGGGTGCGGCCACGGTGATCGACGCGGCCCTGACCGCCGGCGACGTGGACGACACGCACCTCGAGGGCGCCCAGGTAAGGATCGCGAGCGGCTTCCAGGCCGGCGACGCGCTGGCGTTCACCGACACGGCCCAGATCACCGGCATCTACGACGCCGAGTCCGGCATCCTGACACTGAGCGGCAGCGCGCCGGAGGGCGACTACCAGGCCGCTCTGCGCTCGGTGACCTTCGACACGACCGCGCAGACGGGCTCGCGCTCGATCGAGTTCACGGTCAACGACGGCGAGCTCGACTCGGCGCCGACCGCGAAGCACCTCGAGATCAACGACCCGCCGGTCCTCGACGCCAGCGACGACGCGCTTGCGTACACGGAGAACGCGGGCCCCGTGGCGGTCGACTCCGGCATCACCGCGACCGACGTCGACTCGAGCACGCTGTCCGGCGCCACGGTGACGATCAGCTCGAACTACGTCGCGGGCGAGGACGTGCTCGCCTTCACCGACACGGCCGAGATCACCGGCAGCCTCGACCCGACCGGCGACACGCTGACGCTGAGCGGGACGGCCTCGGTGGCGGACTACCAGACCGCGCTCCAGTCGGTGACGTACGAGAACAGCTCCGACGACCCGTCGACCGCCACCCGCACGGTGACCGTCAAGGCCGACGACGGGGTCGTCTTCAACAACCTGAGCAACGCGGTCACGCGCGACATCGCGATCACGGCCGTGAACGACGCGCCGGCCGTGGACGCCTCGGACGGCTCGACCGCCTACACGGAGGGTGACGCCGCCACCCCCATCGACTCCGCCCTGACCGTCGGCGACGCCGACGACACGAACATCGAGGGCGCCACCGTCTCGATCACGAGCGGCCTCCAGTCCGGCGACAGCCTCGGGTTCGAGGACACCGCCGAGATCACCGGCCAGTACGACCCCGAGAGCGGCGTCCTGACCCTCACCGGATCGACCTCGGAGGCGAACTTCGAGGCCGCGCTGCGCTCGGTCACCTACAGCCACAGCGGCGACGACCCGGACGCGGCGAGGACCGTCGAGTTCAGCGTCAGCGACGGCGAGCTGTCGGGCTCGGACACCAAGGACCTCGCGGTGACGGGCGTCAACGACCGGCCGGTCCTCGACCCGACCGACGACGCGCTCGCCTACACCGCGGGCGACGGCCCGGTGGCGCTCGACTCCGGCATCACGGCCAGCGACGTCGACTCCGACACGCTGACCGAGGCCACCATCACGATCAGCTCGAACTACGTCGCGGGCGAGGACGTGCTCGCCTTCACCGACACGGCCGAGATCACCGGCAGCTTCGACGAGACCCAGGACACCCTCACGCTGAGCGGCACGGCCTCGGTGGCGGCCTACCAGGCCGCGCTCCAGTCGATCACCTACGAGAACACGTCCGCGACGCCCTCGACCGCCACCCGCACGGTGACCTTCAAGGCCAACGACGGCGGCGCGACCGACAGCCAGAGCGACGCGGTCACGCGCGACATCACCGTCGCGGGCCCGAACGAGGCCCCCGTGGTCCAGACCTCGACCGGCTCGACCGCCTTCACGATCGGCGACCCGGCCACCGCGATCGACCCCGCGCTCACCGTGACCGACGCCAACGACACCAACCTCGAGGGCGCGTCGGTGACGATCTCGTCCGGCTTCGACCCCGGCGACGTCCTGTCCTACGACGACACCGTGGAGATCAGCGGCCAGTACAACGCCGAGGCCGGCGTCCTGACCCTCACCGGCTCGGCCTCCGTGGCCGCCTACGAGGCCGCGCTGCGCTCGGTCGGGTTCTCCGGGGTCGTGCCCGGCACGAGGACGGTCGACTTCAAGGTCAACGACGGCACCGCCGACTCGAACACCGCGTCGAAGTCGGTCGACGTCTCCTCGCCGCTCTAGCCGCCCGCATGCGGCGCCCCGGCGCCGATATCCGCCACCGGCACCTCCTCCCAGCCCTGGCGCTCGAGTTGCGCCCGCTGCCCGGCGTGGCGGATGCAGAGCGTCCCCAGGAACACGCCGCGGGTGCGCTTGCGCATCACCGCGTACCACATCGTCGTGGCGTCGCTCGGCCCGATCGGGTGCCAGGGCCGCGGCGGCTGGTCGCGCTCGCTCTCCACCACGCCGGCCTCGGCGAGCTGGTACCGCGTCGCCACCCGCCCGTCTTCGTAGTTGATGAAGAACTGGCCCACGGGGCCACGATAGGGGTTCGCCGGGGAGCGTCGAAATGCCCGGGGGTGTCCACCGGCGCGACCCCCGAGCATTCGCTCCCCACGGCCTGGTCGTTCGCGCTGGGCGGCTTCGACCGCTCCCTGCGAGCGCGCGGGATGGCCGAGAAGACCCGCCGCGCCTACGGGGTCGACCTCCAGCAGCTCGGCGAGTGGGCCGGGGCCCAGGGGCTGGACCCGGGGGCGATCGACCACCGCACGCTGCGCCGCTTCGCGGGCGTGCTGTCGGAGCGGGGCCACTCGCGCTCGACGGTGGCCCGCAAGCTGGCGGCGATACGGGCGTTCTACCGGCACCTGGTCGAGCGCGGCGAGCTGGAGGCGAGCCCGGCGGACCTCGTGTCGAGCCCCAAGCGCGAGCAGTACCTCCCGCGCGTCCTGCGCAGCGACGAGGTGGCCGCGATCCTCGACTCGATCCCGCAGTCCACGCCGCTCCAGGTCCGCGATCGCGCGATGTTCGAGCTGGCCTACGCGGCCGGGCTGCGCGCGGAGGAGATCGTGAACCTCGACGTGACCGACGTCGACCCCGACGGCGAGGAGCTGCGGGTCACCGGAAAGGGCAGCCGTACCCGGATCGTGCCCGCCGGCGAGCCGGCCTGGCGGGCGATCGAGCGCTACCTGACCCGGGCCCGGCCGCGGCTCGAGCAGCGGGCGCGCCCCGACCCGGCGCTGTTCCTCTCGCGCACCGGCCGGCGGCTCAGCACCTCGGACGTCCGGAACCGCCTGTCGATCTGCACGCGCCGCGCGGCGGCGGGAGCGGGGATCTCGCCGCACACCCTGCGCCACTCGTTCGCCACCCACCTGCTCGAGGGCGGCGCGGACCTGCGCTCGATCCAGGAGCTGCTGGGCCATGCAAGCGTCAGCACGACCCAGACGTACACTCGGATAGAGTCGAAGCGCCTCAGAAGGGTGTACGCGGAGGCACACCCCCGCGCCTAGCGGCGGGGTCAGGGAAGAGCCGATGGCGATGGAGACCAACGTCAAGGCGGTGGAGCTCAAGGAGCTCTGGCGCCGCTACAAGGAGACCGGCGACCAGCGCGCGCGGGAGCAGCTCGTGCTCGCGTTCTCGCCGCTGGTCAAGTACGTGGCGGGCCGGATGTCCACCGGGCTGCCCGCGCACGTGGAGGAGTCGGACCTCATCTCGTACGGCCTGCTGGGCCTGATCTCGGCGATCGAGCGCTTCGACCCCGGCCGCGAGATCAAGTTCGAGACCTTCGCCATGACCCGCATCAAGGGGTCGATCATCGACGAGCTGCGCTCGCTCGACTGGGTGCCGCGCTCGGTGCGGGCCAAGGCGCGCGAGATCGAGCGCGCCAACTCGAAGCTCGAGCACCAGCTCCACCGGGCGCCGACCGACCAGGAGGTGGCCGACGAGCTCGGCATGTCGATGGAGGAGTTCCAGGACGCCCTCACGCGCATCTCGAACTCGTCGGTGATCGCGCTAGACGAGCTGTGGACGCTCTCCGACGCCTCGGGCGACCAGGTCTCGCTGCTCGACACGATCCAGGACCCGGACGCGGTCGATCCCGCGCACGCGATGGACGTGACCGAGACGAAGGACCGCCTGGCCGAGTCGATCGCCCGCCTGCCCGAGCGCGAGAAGCTGGTCGTGGCGCTCTACTACTACGAGAACCTGACCCTGCGGGAGATCGGCGAGGTGCTGGGCGTGACCGAGTCGCGCGTCTCACAGCTCCACACCAAGGCCGTGCTCCGGCTGAAATCCTCGCTCCAGGCGGAGGACGACTAGCTGCGGGTCGCCGAGCTGCTGGAGCGGGGGGCCCGCGGCGAGAGCGGCGGGCGCCGCGCGCTCTGGGCGGCGCTCGCGCTGGTGCTGGTCCTCGGGCCGATCGCGTTCAACTCCAGCCGTGATTCGAGCTTCCGCACCTCGATCGAGATCTTCCCGCGCGAGGTCGGCCCGTACCCGGCCGTGCTCGACCCGGCGTACTACGCGCAGCTCCTGCGCGACCCCCATCTCCGTCAGCGCACGACCGTCAACGTCGGAGCGGACGCCGCCGACTTCGACGATGTCAGCGTCGCCCGGAGCGCGTCCGGCCGCACGTTGGTCGTCTCGGCGGCGGCCGCCACGCCCGCGGACGCGCAGCGGTTCGCCACCGAGCTGGGCCCGCAGCTCGCCAACGCGACGGTGCGGCAGCTCTCCCCGGTCGCGAAGGCCGACACGGCCCGGATCCGCGCGCGGCTGACCGACGAGCGCCTCTCGCGTGCCGAACGCGACCGCCTGCAGCGCAGGCTCAGCGCCATCGAGCGCCTGGGCCCCGATC
>JALZEZ010000491.1 GCA_030861775.1 Actinomycetota bacterium | reverse complement strand
GCTCCCCGCTCGTGATGTAGCCGCGCCTGAGGTTGTCGAGCCACGGGCTCTGCCCGAGCTCGCGGTACAGCTGATGGAGCTTGGTCATGGTTCTCCTTCGGAGTCGCGGAAGAGGGCCACCGAGGCGGTGAACCCGTGCAGGAAGCTGCGCGCACCGACCGGGCCGATCTCGCCGGCGCAGAAGAACCCCGCCGCGGGGGCGCCGCCGAAGGCGTCCTCGAGGGCCAGCGCGTCGTGGCCGGGCTCGCCGAACATGTGGCTGCCGCGGCCGTTGCAGCTGAACAGGAGCGCGCCGGCGGGCGGGCCGGACAGCGCCTCCATGTGGCGGCCGAGCGTCTCGCGCAGGTCCTCGTCGGCGGACTCGCCGTCGCGCACCTGGAGGCGCACGGTCTGCCCCACCCGCACGCGCTCGCCCACCCGCACGCTGCCCTCGCTCTCGTCCGCGCCGAGCAGCCCGCGGATCAGGAAGTCGCCGCGCTCGTAGTCGGGCTGGTTCTCGTCGATCACGATGCCGAGCAGGAGCCCGTGGGCGGCGAGGTCGCGCTCGTCGGGGTCGAGCTCCGCGATCGCCTCGTGGAGGCGCTGGAGCGCGGGCCTGCTGGCCAGCTCCTCGATCACGTTGTCGTGGCAGGCGGTGATGACCATCTCCGGGCCGATCGGGCGGGCGCCCTGCGAGACGCACGGCCGCACGTCCACGCCGGACAGGGCCACGCCCACGGCTCCGCGCTCCTCGAGCCCGCCGGAGTGGAGCAGCGCGCCGTGGCCGGGCGCCGCCCCCGCGCTGGCCAGGCCGCCGATCACCGGCAGGCCCGGGTGGTCGGCGGCCAGCCGGTCGAGCAGCGGCTCGACGGGGAAGGTGTAGGGGTCGGCCAGCAGGATCAGCGCCTCCGCCCCGACCAGCTCGGGGAGGCCGGCGATGGCGATCCCGCCGGCGTCCGCCTCGAAGGCCTCCAGGTGGAACGGCCGCACGACCGCCTCCGGCATCGAGGCGGCCCACACGGCCACCCCGCCGGTCTCTAGCTCCCGCCCCGCGGCGATCACGCCCTGCGCCCCGCAGCCGATCAGCGCGCGCGGGCCGAGCCGCTCCTCGAGCGCGGCGAGCCCCTCCTCCACGTGGGTCAGGTTGGGCGCGGCCGCGAACGCGACCACCAGGTCGGCCGGCGCGCCGCCGAGCCCGAGCTGCGCGCGAGCGGCGGCCTCGGCGAAGGCGTCCGGGCCGGAGTCGTCGACGGCCAGGCCGGTGGCGATGCGAACCGGCGCGCTCACAGCACCTGGAGCTGCTGCCCGGCATCGGGCGGCGGGCCGGGGTCCTGACCGATCAGCGCGCGGAAGTGGCTGGCCGCGCTGGACGCGTCGGCCCCGCGGTTGTTGTTGAACAGCGCGTGCACCTCGCGCGCCTCCTCGGCCAGCCCGCGCACCCGGTCGGCGATCTCCTTGAGCTCCTCCTCCGAGTACGCGTACGCGAAGCGCTCGGCCACGCTCTTGCCGTGCATGTACGCGTGCGCGTCGCGCCCGTGCATGCGGATGTAGGCGAGCGCGTCGTTGGTGACGGCGTCGATCGGCGGCATGATCGGCACGTGGTCCTCGCGCGGGGCGTCCACCGAGACGAAGGCCGCGTTGCGCTCCGACAGCCAGCCGAGGGTCTCCTCCACGCGCTTCTCCCTGACCCAGCCGCGGTTGCGGAACTCGACCGCGACCGTGTGCGGGGCGAGGCGCTCGAGCAGGCCGTCGAGCTCGTCGAGGCGGTGGCGGTCGGGGGCGAAGGCGGGCGTGAGCTGGAGCAGGAAGGCGCCGAGCTTGCCGGCCTCGTCGAGCGGCGCCACCGCCTCGAGGATCCGCTCGGCAACCGCGGCCTCGAGCTCGGGGGTGAGCCGCACGCGGCCCCTGTCGCTCGTCTCCGCCTGGTCGCGCAGGTCGGGCGGCAGCGACTTCAGGTCGGCCGCGTGGCGCGAGAGCAGCCGGTGGAGCTTCACGTCGAACACGAACCCGTCGGGGGTGGCGCGCACCCAGCGCTCGACCAGGCCCGGGTCGGGCACGGCGTAGAAGCTCGAGTTGAGCTCCACGATCTCGAACCGCTCCGCGTACCAGGGCAGCCGCTCGCGCGCGGGCATGCCCCGCGGGTACCACTCGTCGACGAAGCCGGGGTCCGCCCAGCTCGAGGTGCCTACGAGGATGCGACCGGCCATGACGTGGACGGTACCGCTATCCCCTGCGCCCGAAGCTGTGCGCGGTCGGCACCACCGCGCGCAGGTCGCCGGCGTCCTCGTCGGTGCTCCAGGCGCGGCGCGGCTCGATGTGGCGGATCTCGCCGGCCGGCAGGTCGGGCCGCTCCAGGCGGTGGACCGCGGTGGCCACCACGTTGGTCACGCCCTCGCGGTGCTCGAGCCTCCCCTCGACCATCAGCATCGGCTCGGCGCGGACGGCCAGCCGGTGCTCCTCGTACACCGGCGGGGCGACGATCACGTTGATCGCGCCGTGCTCGTCCTCGAGCAGCAGGAACGTGACGCCGTTCGCCGTGGCCGGGCGCTGGCGGGCGATGACCATGCCCGCCGTCCGCACGCGCGCGCCGTGGCGCAGGCGGGTCAGGTCGGCGCTCGTGACCAGGCCGGGGTCGAGGTCCGGCCGCATCAGCTCCATCGCGTGCTCGTGCAGGGTGACCTTGGTCGAGCCGTAGTCGGCCAGCAGCCGCTCCCAGGGCGACAGCTCGCGCAGCGGCGGTGCCTCCGCGGGCTCGACCGGCAGCGCGAGCTGCGTCCCGCCCGCGACCGTCACGCCCGGCGCGGAGACCCCGAGCAGCCACAGCGCCTGGCGCCGCCCGCCCTCGGTCAGCGCGTCGCAGGCGCCGGCCC
>JALZEZ010000040.1:3780-15423 GCA_030861775.1 Actinomycetota bacterium | reverse complement strand
GGCGGGGTGGCCCCGGCGGCCCGGGGCGCGGGCGGGGGCGACCCCGGCGGCCGTGGCGCGGGCGGGCGAAGCGGAGTGCCGCTGGCATAGTTGCCCCGTGTCCGAGCCGGCCATCAGCGTCCGCGACCTGCGCAAGAGCTACGGCTCGCTCGAGGCCGTGCGCGGCATCTCGTTCGAGGTGCGCCGCGGCGAGGTCTTCGGGCTGCTCGGGCCGAACGGGGCCGGCAAGACCACAACGGTCGAGATCCTGGAGGGCTACCGGCGCCGCAGCGGCGGCGAGGCGTCCGTGCTCGGCCACGACCCCGAGACCCGCGCCCAGGACCTGCGCCAGCGGGTCGGCATCGTGCTCCAGGAGGCCGGCTTCCACCCCCGGGCGACGCCGCGTGAGCTGGTCGAGCTCACCGCCGCCACCTACCCCCACCCGCGCGACCCGGACGAGACGATCGGCCTGGTGGGCCTGACCGACAAGCAGGACACGCACACGAAGAAGCTCTCCGGCGGGCAGCGGCGGCGGCTCGACCTCGCGCTGGCCCTGGTCGGCGACCCCGAGCTGGTCTTCCTCGACGAGCCCACCACCGGCTTCGACCCCGCCGCCCGCCGCACCGCCTGGGGCGTGGTGAAGGCGCTGAAGGAGCTCGGCAAGACCGTCCTCCTCACCACCCACTACCTCGACGAGGCCCAGTCGCTCGCCGACCGGGTGGCGATCGTCAAGGACGGCGTGATCGTGGTCGAGGGGCCGCCGTCGGAGCTGCACCCCGAGCGCTCGCGCTACCGCGTGGCCTACAGCCGCAACGGCCACCACGAGGAGCACGTGACCGACGACCCCACCGAGCTCCTCCACCGCCTCACCGGCGAGGCCCTCGCGCGCGGCGAGCGGCTGGAGAACCTGTCGGTGTCGCGGCCCACGCTCGAGGAGGTCTACCTCGAGCTGACCGAGGAGCAGCCATGAGCACGGGCGCGCTCGCCTGGCGCCAGTTCCGCCTCGAGCGGCGGATGTTCTGGCGCAACCCCACGGCCGCCTTCTTCAACTTCCTGCTGCCGCTCCTGTTCCTGTTCATGATCGCCACGGCGTTCGGCAGCGACGGCGACGACATGGAGATCCTCGTCCCCGGCATCGCCGGGATGGCGGTGATGACCACCACCTTCACGGCGCTCGCCTTCAACGTGACCTTCCTGCGCGAGCAGGGCGTGCTCAAGCGCGTGATGGGGAGCCCGATGCCGCCGCTCTCCTACTTCGGCGGGCTGATCGCCAGCGCGGTGCTGAACGCCGTGGCCCAGGTGGTGCTGGTGGTGGCGATCGGCCACCTGGTCTACGACCTGAGCTGGCCGCGCGAGTGGCTCGAGCTGCTCCTGTTCACGGTCGCCGGCGTGGCCGCCTTCGCCTCGCTCGGCATCGCCTTCTCGCACGCGATTCCGAACTACGACGCCGCGGCCGCCTACGTCAACGCGGTCTTCCTCCCGCTGATCTTCATCTCCGGGACCTTCTACTCGACCGAGCACCTGCCGGACGTGCTGCACGCGATCGCCAGCGCCCTGCCGCTCAAGCCGGCCATCGACGGGCTGCGCGACGCGATCGTGGCCGGCGACGGCCTGGCCGACAACCTCGGCTCACTGGCCGCGCTGGCCGCCTGGGCGGTGGCCGGGACTACCGCGGCGGTTCGCTGGTTCCGCTGGGAGTAACGACGAACGCGGGCGGCGGCTCGCCCTCGAGCTCGTAGGGCACCTTGGCCAGCTCGCTGGACTCGAAGCGATCGCGCAGCATCCGCAGGATCGCCGTGTCGCGCGGCTCGCCGCGGTGGAAGTGGTACGCGCGCAGCACCCCCTCGGTCCAGAACCCGATCCGCTCGAGCGCGCGCAGCGAGCGGCGGTTGTCGGGGTGGGCCAGCGCGGTCACGCGGTTCAGGCCGAGGTGACGGAACCCCAGCGCGAGGATCAGTGCCTTCGACTCGCGGTTCGCCCCGCTGCCCCAGTGGTCGCGGCCCAGCCAGGTGCCGACCGTCGCCCGGCGGTCGCGGTGCGAGAAGTCGCTGAAGCCGGTCAGGCCGATCGGGCGGTCGTCGCCGCGGACGATGCCGAGCTCCAACCGGTCGCCCGTCTCGCGCTGCCTGGTGAGCCGCTCGATGAACTCGCGCGCCTCCGACTCGTGGGTGTACGGCCCCCACGAGAACCACTCCGTGACCTCCGGGTCGCTGGCCAGCTCGAACAGCGCCGGGGCGTCGTCCGGGACGAGGTAGCGCAGTCGGAGGGTCGGCCCGCTCACGACCATGCCCGCGAGGCTACAGGCGAAGCGTGCTTCCGTACCGCCTGAGCCACCGCTCGTGGCGCCGATAGTCAGGACAGCGACGCCCCACGAGCGCCCAGAAGCGCCGCGAGTGGCCCATCACCTCCAGGTGCGCGACCTCGTGCTCGACCACGTAGTCGAGGATCTCCTCGGGCGCCAGCAGCAGCCGCCAGTTGAAGCTCATCGCCCCGCGGTCGGTGCAGCTCGCCCAGCGCGTGCGCTGGCCGCGGATCGTGAGGCGCGTGTACGAGGTGCCGGCGCGGGCGGTGGCCGCGTCGAGCCGCCACGCCACCTCCTCCCGCGCCCGGCGGCGGTACCAGCGCTCGAGCGCCTCGCGCACCTCGCCGGCGGCCCCCACCTTGACCACGACCGACTCCGCGCGCAGCGCCACGTGCGGGCGCACGCGCCCGGGCTCCACCCGGACGCGCAGGGCCAGGTCGCGCCCCAGATACGGCACGCTGCCCCCGTCGCGCAGGTCGACCCGCCCGGCCATCGCGTCCGCCTCCTGGTAGCGGCGGAGCGTGCGCTGGATCCAGCGCTCCTTCTCGGCCACGAACGGGGCGACCTCGCGGAGCGGCATCCGGCGCGGCACGACCACCTCCACGCCGTCGCGGTCGACCACTATCCGCGCCCGCCGGGCGCGGTCCGAGCGGCGGATGGCGTAGGGGATGCCGGCGTCGCGGTAGGGGCTGGCGCTCACGCCAGCGACGATACGCCGGACTCCGGTCGGCGCCCCTCGCGCACCTCGTCGTAGACCCGCGCCAGCCGCTCGATCAGGGACGGCCACGAGTAGTGCTCGCGCGCCGCCGCGTAGGCGGCCGCGCCGCGCCGGCGCCGCTCCTCGTCGCCCGTGACCAGCTCGACGAACGCCTCGCACAGCGCGTCCTCGTCGTCCGGCGGCACGAGCCAGCCGGTCTCGCCGTCGTCCACGATCGTGGCCGGGCCGTGGGCGTCGACCGCCACCACCGGGAGCCCGCACGCCATCCCCTCCACCAGCACCTGCCCGAACTGCTCGTGAACCGAGGCGAGCACGACCGCGTCGGCGGCGTTCAGGCCGTCGGGGAGGTCCTCGTGCCCGCGCCAGCCGGCCAGGAAGACGTCCCGGGCGCCGCACGAGCGCACGACCTCCAGCGGGTGCTCCCCCTCCCACTCCCCCGGATAGCCGCCCAGCAGCACCAGCGGCGCCCGCCGGCCCTCGAAGCGCTCCTGCGCCCGCGCGTAGGCGCGGATCATCAGCGGAATCCGCTTGACCTCGGTGTAGCGGCCGACGTACAGCAGCACCGGCCCGTCGCGGAAGGCGTCGAGGTCCTCCTCCGAGTACGAGACCGAGCCGGCGTCGCCGCCCGGCTCCCAGCCGCGCGGCTCCTCCACCAGCCAGCTCCGCCACAGCGCCACCCGCTCCTCGCCCTCGCGGGGGCGGCGGTCGAAGCCCTCCGGGTCGAACCCGTTGGGCGCCCACACCACGCGCTCGGGCTCGACCCCCAGCAGCCCCGGCACCCGCTCGACCGCGTCCGGGGAGAGCACCAGCACCCGCTCGCAGCGCCGCGCCCAGCCGCGCATCCGTTCGGCCCAGGCCTCAGCGTGCTCCCAGCCCTCGGGCGGCCCGTCCTCGATCGCCCGCAGCATCAGGAGCTCGGTGCCGTGCAGGTGGCCCACAACGGGAACGTCCGGGAACGACCGCGCGGCGGCCTCGTTGATCGGGGTCAGGTGGTTGAGGTGGAGTACGTCGGCCTCCCCCGCCCCGGCCCGCTCCAGCTCCCGCTCCCACGCGGCCACCAGCCGCTCGTGGGTCTCGTCGTCCACCGCGGCGAAGACCCGGTCGGGGGCGTCCTCGCGGTCCTCGTAGGAGGGCTGGAACGGCGGGTCGTGGGCGAGCGGGTCGTCGGCCTTGGCCGCCCTGCTGTAGTCCACCGCCTGGACCTCGAGGCCGGAGAAGAACGTCGCGGCGTGCGACTGCTCGCCCTCCTCCCCGAGCGAGCCGGCCACCAGCGTCACGTCCCAGCCCGCCTCCGGGAGCCCGCGCGCTACGTAGCGCGCGACCTGCGAGGACCCCCCGCGCGGGAAGAACATCAGCGCCATGACCACCCGGGGCACGGCGCGACCCTACCGAGCTACTCCCCGTACTTGACCGTCAGCTCGCCCAGGTCGTGCTCGGTGCGGCGGTTGCCGCCGCCCGTGTTCTGGATGTAGATCCGCACGGTCGTGTCGTTGGCCCGGGCCGGGGTGTTCACCGCGTCGAGCGTGACCGTGTCGGTGGTCCAGCCGGTGCCGGTGGCGCACGAGATCGGCGCCGCCGCGCTCCCGCGGGTCTCGATCAGGGCGCCGCCCGAGTAGATCTCCGCGTACCAGCACTCGGTGTTGCCGCTGTTCGCCGGCCGGAAGCTGTGGCGGAAGGAGGCACTGCGGACGGTGGCCGAGGCCGGCACGTAGGCCGGGAACTTCATCTCCAGGTAGCGCGTGGCCGAGAAGCTGTTGGCCCAGTTGGAGGTCGACGTGAAGATGGACGAGTCCTGGGCCGCCAGGCTCCAGGGGATCGTCAGCGTGGCGCCGGACGAGGTGTCCACGCGGCGAGTCGAGTAGAGCGTGAAGGCGCCCAGCGGGGTCGAGCCGGAGACCGTCGCCATGTCGATCGAGGTGTTCTTCGCCGCCGACTCGCGCTCGAAGACGCGGATGCGCAGGTCGTTCGCGATGTCGGCCGTCGTCACCGACGGGATCGGGGTGGAGACGGTCGTGAGGGCCGTGCCGGTCACGCACGCGACCGGGGTGGCGGCGCTGCCGTGCGTGGCCAGGACGGCGCCGGTCGAGGCGCGCCGGACCTCGAAGTAGAAGCACTCGGTCTCGCCCGCGGCGGCCGCGGCGCGGCGGAAGCCGAAGGTCGCACCGGTCACGCTCAGGCCCGAGCGGAGCGGGGCGTTCATGTCGAAGTCGATGTAGCGCGCGGTGTTGAAGGTCGCCAGCCAGGCGCCCGCCGAGTGGATGATGCCGTCGGCGTACGCGAACTCGCCGGAGCGGTCGCTCGGGCTGCCGGACGAGGAGTCGACCAGCGACCAGGCGGGCGTCGTGAAGCTCGAGTCGATCGAGATCGAGGCGACGGCCACCTCGCCGCCGCTGCCGATGGCGTACAGCGAGTGGGGGCCGGTCTGGGTGCCGGCCGGCACGGTGATGGTGGCCGCGGCCGAGCCCGAGACGGGGATGGTCGAGGGCACGGTGGTGGCGCTCAGCAGCGTTCCGCTGGACGGGTCGTCGAGGCGGTAGGTGACGGTCTGGCCGGCCGTGAAGTCCGTCAGCGAGGCGTTTATCGTGGCCGGCAGGCTCGCCGCCGGGCTCCCGCCGGTGACGGTCATGCTCGCGACGACGACCGTGACCGAGGAGCTCTGGCTGCTCTGGGAGCCGGTCCAGGAGCTCTGGCGCACCGCGATCGCGTAGCGCCACGTGCCCGCGGGGACCGAGGTCTCGGTGCAGCTCGTGGAGGCGATCGTGCCGGAGCAGCCGGAGCCGATCGACTGGAGCACGCCGCCGGTGGAGTAGCGGCGGACCTCGTAGCCGTCGACCGCGCCGCCCCCGGGCAGGGTGGAGGCGGTCCAGGACACGGTCACGCTGCGACCGGACACGGAAGCCGACGGCGTGTTCGCCGTAGGGAGGGTGATCGCGCGAGCCGTCTGGCCCCCGCTACCGGGGGACTGCCAAGCGGCCCTCGACGCCGTGGGGGCGCCGAGGGCCGTGAGCAGTACTAGCGCGGTTGGGAGCAGACGGCCCAAACCGCGTGCGGCTAGCCGCTGGCGCCGCTGATCGTGACCGGGATCGTGAACGTCGCGCCCTGGCAGGCGTTCAGCGAGGCGTTCGACATGCTCGCCGCACCCGTGAGGGTGGCGGTCGTGCTGCTGTTCGCCGCAACGCTGATGTTCAGACCGGTCTGGTCGGTGAACGTCACACCGGTGGTGGTGCAGCCCGAGTGACCGGCGTCGGCGGTGATGGTGCCGTTGCCGGAGACCCCGGTCACCTTCACCGGGAAGCCGTTCGGGTTGCTGATCTCGATCTTGACGTCACCGGCGGGGCCGCCCGGGTAGAGCGTCGCACCGGTGCTGGCCGAGACGTCGACCGTGGTCAGCGCCTGCGCCGTGCCCGCCTTCGCGTAGCCGGAGCCGGTGCCGTTCGTGGTCCACGCGGCGTAGACCATGCCGACGGCACTTGCCGCCACCACCGTCGTGACCACTGCGAGCTTCCTGCTCACTCGCTTTCGCATCGGGGGGTGTCCTTTCATTCCTTTTGGTTACTGACCTCAGGTGCTTAATCGGCTGCAAAGACGCCAGCTTTAGCCGCTGGAGCCCCGCTGGCATCGGTCGATAACGGAGGTGAATGCCGCTTTCGACCCCCATTCGCACGCGCGCGTCGGTCGCTGCCGCGGTCGCCGTCGCGGCGCTGGCGGGCCCCGCGAGCGCGCAGGATCCGGCGCCGGTGGTGCCCGTGGCCCCGCCTGAGGCCGAGAACCCGCTCGACGTGACGCCTCCCCGGCTCACGCTCGGCGGCCGCCGCGTGCAGCGGCTCGCCCGCAGCCTCGAGGCCTTCGGCACCTGCGACGAGCCCTGCGAGTTCGACGCCTCCGCGCGCGTGCTGAATGTCCCCGGTCTGACGCACCTGCGCGTGGTCACGCCCGGCAAGGCGAGCGCCGGCGGCACCCGGATGCGCTTCGAGATCCGCGTCTCGCCGCGCGCGCACAAGCTGATGAACAGTGCGCTGCGGGACGGGATCCGGGTGCGCGTCGAGGTCGTGGTCCTGGCCTACGACTTCGCCGACAACGAGACCGAGCAGGCCCGCCGGCTGCGGGTCGTCCCGCCCGCGCCGCCGGTCAGACGATCGTAGGCACGGAGCCGCCGTCCACCGACCAGGCGGCCCCGGCGACGTTCGAGGCGCGCTCGGAGCAGAGGAAGGCGATCGCCGCGGCGATCTCCTCCTCGGTCCCCATGCGCCCGAGCGGGATCTTCGCGGCCGAGGCCTCGAGCGCCTCCTCGCGCGTGATGCCCTTCGCCGCAGCGGCCTGGTCGGCCAGGCCGCCCTCCTCGAGCCACAGCGGGCTGGCGACCGGCCCCGGGGCGATCGCGTTCACCAGCACGCCCTTCGCCGCGTAGGCGTCGGCGAACACGCGCGAGAGCGAGAGCTGCGCGGCCTTGCTCACCGAGTAGGCGGCGTTGGACGGCGAGGGGCGCTTCCCGGAGGAGGAGCAGACGTTCACGATCCGCCCCCAGCCGGCCTCCGCCATACGCGGCGCCGCGGCCCGCATGAGGCGCAGCGGGGCCATCACGTGCAGCTCGAGCTGCTCGCGCCACTCGTCGTCGGTCAGCTCGTGCAGGTCGCGGACGGCGCTCGTCCCGGCGTTGTTGACGAGCACGTCGATCCCGCCGAAGCGCGCTACGCACTCGGCCACCGCGCGCTCGCCCGCGTCCGGCTCGGTCACGTCGAGGGCAAGGGCGTCGTCGTCCGCGCCGCTCCTCGACACGCTCAGCACGCGGGCGCCCTCGGCGGCCAGCGCGCGGGCCGTGGCGCGGCCGATCCCGCGGCTCGCTCCGGTGACCAGGCAGGCGCGCCCCTCCAGTCCGAGGTCCATGGCGCGCATGATCCCAGGGCGAACATCGTTCGGCCCGTTCGCACGCCCCGGTGGCATGACACATGCGACCGAGGTGGGGCGCGTGCTGGGGGCGGAGGAGCTCGCCTCCGCGCTCGACCGGCTCAGGCGGGCGGCCGTCGTCATGTGCGGATCCCCCGACGAGGCGGACGACCTCGTGCAGGAGACCGTCGCGCGGGTGCTGACCAGACCGCGCCTCGTCCACGGAGGAGACGGCATGGCCTACCTGCTCGAGTCCGTGCGCAACACCTTCCTCACCCAGCGCCGCGCCGAGACGCGCCGGCCGCGCACCGCGCCTCTGACCGACGCGACCGAGCCCTGCGACCCGTGCCCGACGATCACGCCGGACGGCGCGGTCGGGGGCGCGGGGGTGATCCGCGAGCTGCACGCGCTGCCGCGCGAGCTGGCCCAGGTCCTGGCCGCCGTGGACATCGTCGGGCTCTCGTATCGCGAGACCGCGCAGGCGCTCGCGCTGCCCCAGGGGACCGTCATGAGCCGGCTTCACCGAGCCCGCCGCCGCCTGGCGCTCGCGCTCGAAGCCGACGGCATCGCGCCGGTGGTGCGGGAATAAACCGCGTCCCTCGGGCGTCTGGACGGACGAGGGGGCGAGAACCGCCCCGCGAGCCGGAGGTGCCGAGACATGGGTGTGAACCTCGTTCCGATCGTTCGGAACTTCACCATCGAGCCCCGCCGCGAGGCGGACCCGCACAGCATCCAGGACGGCTGCATCGAGCCGGGGGTCCACAGGCTCCTGCGCTTCGACTTCCTGTCTCACAACAAGGGCGACGCCGACCTGGTGGTCGGGGATCCGCGCCAGCACCCGGAGTGGTTCGTCGAGTCGGCCAGCCATGGCCACTACCACCTGAAGGACTTCAACGAGTTCGTTCTGTTCGACATGGCCGGGAACGCGGTCCGGGGCTACAAGCAGGCGTTCTGCCTCGAGGACAGCGAGCCGCACAGCCCGCACGCCGGGCCCACGCGCCAGTTCACGAGCTGCAACACGAACCAGGGCATCTCGGCGGGCTGGGCCGACCTCTACTACGCGAGCCTCCCCTGCCAGTTCGTGGTGATCGACGACGTGCCGGACGGCGACTACGTGCTGCGCTCCACGACCAACCTCAACCGGATCTTCCCGGAGGACACCTACGACGACAACACGATCCACACCCGGCTGCGGATCCAGGGCGACAGCGTCACGGTCGTCGCCGACGGCGACTGGTCCGGGGTCAACGACAACTGGCGCCCGCTCGGCGGGTTCTTCCCGGCCGCCGCTCCGCTCGCGTCGGTCGCACGCACGACGAACAACCTCGACGTGTTCGTGTGCGGCAACGACGGCCGCGTCTACACGTCGTGGTGGTTCACCGGCGCCGACTGGTCGGGCGTGAACGACAACTGGCGGTCGCTCGGCGGCTTCTTCCCGGCCGGGGCGCCGGTCTCGGCGGTGGCCAGGACCGGCGACAACCTCGACCTGTTCATCTGCGGCAACGACGGGCGGGTGTACACGTCGTGGTGGTTCGCGGGGGCCGACTGGTCGGGCGTGAACGACAACTGGCGCCCGCTCGGCGGGTTCTTCCCGGCCGGCGCGCCGGTCTCGGCTGTGGCCCGGACCGGCAACAACCTCGATCTGTTCGTCGTCGGCAACGACGGCCGGGTGTACACGTCGTGGTGGTTCGCCGGCGGGGACTGGTCCGGGGTGAACGACAACTGGCGCCCGCTCGGCGGGTTCTTCCCGGCCGGGGCCCCCGTCACAGCCGTCTCCCGCGGTCCGGGCCAGCTCGACCTCTTCGTCACCGGCAACGACGGGCGGGTCTACACCTCGTGGTGGACCGACGGCGCCGACTGGTCGGGCGTCAACGACAACTGGCGCCCGCTCGGCGGGTTCTTCCCGGCCGGGGCGCGCGTGAGCGCCGTGGCGCGGACCCAGAACAACCTCGACCTGTTCATCTGTGGGAACGACGGCCGCGTGTACACCTCGTGGTGGTTCGCGGGCGCGGACTGGTCCGGGGTGAACGACAACTGGCGCTCGATCGGCGGGTTCTTCCCGGCCGGGGCGCGGCTCTCCGCGCTCGCCCGCACGCCCGACAACCTCGACGTGTTCGTCACCGGCAACGACGGCCGGGTCTACACGTCGTGGTGGTTCGCGGGCGCGGACTGGTCCGGGGTGAACGACAACTGGCGCCCGATCGGCGGGTTCTTCCCGGCCGGGGCGCCCCTGGCCACGGTGGCGCGCCACCCGGGGCACCTCGACGCCTGGGTCTGCGGCAACGACGGCCGCGTCTACACGTCGTGGTGGGGGTCGTAGCGCGATGATGCGCGCATGCGCTCACACACCGTCTACAAGACCTTCAACACCGACCGCCGGCGCGAGTTCGTCCGCATCACCGAGGACGTGCAGGCCGCCGTCGACGAGGCCGGCATCGCCGAGGGGATGGCGCTCGTGTCGGCGATGCACATCACCGCCGGGGTATGGGTGAACGACGACGAGCCCGGCATCCTCGAGGACGCGCTGGAGTGGCTCGACAAGATCGCGCCGGCCACCTGGCAGGAGCCCCCGAACGACGTGGCCCGCGAGCTGCTCCCCGATCCCGGCGACTACCGGCACCACCGCGGCGGCGAGGACAACGGGGACGCTCACCTGAAGAACATGCTGATGCACCACCAGGCGATCGTCCCGGTGACCGGCGGCCGCCTCGACCTCGGCCCGTGGCAGGCGATCTTCTACGCCGAGTTCGACGGACGGAGGCCGAAGCGACTGGTCATCAAGGTGCTCGGCGAGTAGCCGTGTTACAGAAGTGCAAAAAAGGGGTCAGACCCCTTTTTTCGCGGGCTAGGCGGAGCTCGCGCCGGCGGTCGCCTCCGCCAGCTTCTCGTGCTCGCCCTCGCAGAACTCCTCAACGATCTTCTCGTTGAACGCCGGGAGGTCGTCCGGCCTGCGGCTGGTGGTCAGCCCGCGGTCGACCACGACCTCCTCGTCGACCCACTCCGCGCCGGCGTTGCGCAGGTCGGTGGCGATGCTCGGGTACGAGGTGAGCTTGAGGCCATCCACCACGCCCGCGTCGATCAGCGTCCACGGCCCGTGGCAGATCGCGCCGACCGGCTTCCCGGCCTCGAAGAACGCGCGCACGAACGCGGTCGCGTCCTCGTCGGCGCGCAGGAAGTCGGGGTTGTGCACCCCGCCCGGCAGCACCAGGCCGTCGTAGTCGGACGCGTCGGCGTCCTTCACGGTGCGGTCGACCTCGAACGTGTCGCCCTTGTCGAGCTTCTCGAAGCCCTGGATCTCGCCCTCCTCGAGGGAGATCAGCTCGGTGTCGGCGCCCTCGGCCTCAACGGCCTTGCGCGGCTCGGTGAGCTCCACCTGCTCCACCCCGTCGGCGGCCAGGAAAGCGATCTTCTTGCCGTCGAGCTTGCCCATTTCGGCGGCCTCCTTCTGTTGAGTACGGGTCCTGGGTCTCAGGTACCCGGAGGCGACCCGGCAAACCCCGCGGCGGCGGGCTGGCGCTGGGCGGCGCCGCCGATGGCGCGCAGGACCGCCCGGGCGGACTCCTCCCCGCTGCGGACGGCCCCGTCCATGTAGCCGTTCCAGACGGTCGCCACCTCGGCGCCGGCCCAGTGGATCGGCCCGATCGGCGCGCGCAGGGCGCGCCCGAACGCGGTCCAGCCCCCGGGCGGCATGTAGCACCCGTAGCAGCCGCGGGTCCACTCCTCGTTCGCCCAGACGCGCTCGACGTAGCGCTCCGGCCGG
>JALZEZ010000040.1:0-3770 GCA_030861775.1 Actinomycetota bacterium | reverse complement strand
CCGAAGATCCGCGCCATCTCGGCGGTCACCGCGTCACGCCGGTCGCCCTCGGTCCGGGTGCCGAACTCGCGCGCGAGGCGGCCCTCGAAGAACCCGAGCAGCACGCCGGGCCTTCCGCTCGGCGGCGAGTTGTCGTAGACGACCTTCACCGGGCCGGTGTCGCTTACCGCCTGGCCCGAGAGCCCGTCGTCGCGCCAGAACGGCTCGTCGTAGACGGCCATGCACTTGATCACGGCCCCCTGCGGCATCCGCTGGGTGAGCTGGTCGCGCAGCCCCGGGAGCGGCGGGTCGTAGGCGATCCGCCCCGCCAGCGGCGGCGGGATGGCCACGACCGCGCACCGGCCGCGGACCTCGACCCCGTCCGCCTCGACGGTCACGCCGCTCTCGTCGTGGGCGATCCGGCGCACCGGCGCGGACAGGCGCACGGCGTCGCCGAGCTCCTCGGCCACCTTGATCGAGACGAGCTGGGAGCCGCCCACGAAGCGCGCCTCCTGGGCGCCGCCCTCGGTCCCGAGCAGCATGTCCAGGCCACCGCCGGAACGCGTGTAGAAGAGGAAGTGCAGCAGCGAGACGTCCGCCGGCTCGGCCGCCCACACGGCCTCGACCGCGAGGTCGAGCATGGCCCGGCCGCCGCGCGTGTAGACGTTCCGCCGCATCCACGACCAGAGCGTCTGCGAGTCGAGGCGCTCGGCGTTCGGCGCGTCCCACGGGGCCTCGAGCGGGATCCGGCGCGAGAGCCGCTCTATCTTCGCCTGCGCCTGCGCGACGTCGGCGAGCACGTGCGGGCCCAGCCGCGGGATGTCGCCCCTGTAGCGCCGCAGCTCGCCGTCGAACTCGACCAGGTTCTCGCCCCGGTGGTAGGTGGGGTAGGTGTCCACCCCGACCGCCTTCGCCAGCGCCGCCAGCCGGGTCTGCGTGGGGCCGATCCACTGCCCTCCGACCTCGACCACCTGCCCGTCGCCGAGCGGCTCGTTCAGCGTGCGCCCGCCGACGCGGTCGCGCGCCTCGAGGACGACGACCGAGCGGCCGGCGGCGGTCAGCTCGCGCGCGGCCGTGAGCCCGGCGAGGCCGGCCCCGACGACTACGACGTCGGGCTCGAGCAGGTCCACGCGGTCATTGTGACAGCGCGGCGGGAGGGCGGTCGGCCACCTTGATCACGAGGATCGCGATGTCGTCGCGCGGGATGGCCGAGCCGTTGCCCGCCCCGAGCGCGAGCTGGAGCACCCGCTCGGCGATCGCGTCGGCGCTCCCGGAGTGCTCGCCGCGCAGCGCGTCGGCCAGGTCGTGCGGCTCGCGCACGAAGTCCGGCGCGGCGGCGTCGGTCACCCCGTCGGTGTAGAGGATCACCGCGTCGCCCGGCCGCAGTGGCACCTCCTCGTCGGTCAGGTCGGGGTCAGGCACGATGCCGAGGAGCGTGCCCGGGGTGCCCACCTCGCCCGCGTCGCCGCTGGCGCGCAGGATCAGGGGGAGCGGGTGGCCGCCGCTCGAGAAGCGCAGGCAGGTGCCGCCGTCGCGGCGGTCGAGGGAGGCGAAGAGGACCGTCGAGAAGCGGCGGTCGGTGCGCTGCCTGAGCATCGCCTCGTTGAGCGTGGCCAGGATGCGGCTCGGCACGTGCTGCGTCATCGCGGTCGTGCGCAGCGTGTAGCGGGCGAGCGCGGTGACCGCGGCGGCCTCGGGGCCCTTGCCGCAGACGTCGCCGATGACCGCCGCCCAGCGCTCCGCGCCCGTGTCGAACACGTCGTAGAAGTCGCCCCCGACCTCGTAGCCCTCCCCGGCGGCCTGGAAGCGCGCGGCCACGTCCAGCCCGGGCGGCTGCGGCAGCTCGGGCGGGAGCAGGCTCTGCTGGAGGGTGCGCGCGATGTGGGTGCGCTCGCCGAACAGCCGGGCGTTGTCCACCGCGAGCGCGCAGCGCGCGGCCAGCTCCTCGGCGACCAGCAGGTCCCCCTGGTCGAAGTGGCGACCCGACTCCGAGGAGACGAACGTGATCGCCCCGAGCGTGCGGCCCCGGGCCGAGAGCGGCGCGATCATCGCCGAGCGCATGCCGATCTCGTCGATCAGCCGCAGGTGCTCCTCGTCCTGCGTGGCCTGCACCAGGAGCTCGCGCGGGATGTGCGGGTAGAGCTCGGACTCGCCGGTGCGCAGCACCCGGTGGACGCCCTGGTCCTGGGACGGGTCCGGCGGGTACTGCTCGCGCAGGCTCTTGGCCCACTCGACCTTGGCCGGGTCCACGTGCGCGACGACCACCGGCCGCACGCCGCCGTCCTCCTCGACCAGGTCCACCGAGCACCAGTCGCCGATGCGCGGGACGGCCAGGCGGGCCACGTTCGTGAGCGTCGTGTCGTAGTCGAGCGAGGAGGACAGGATGCGCCCGGCCTCCGCCAGGAACGTCTGCGCCTCGGCCAGCTCGCGCTCCTCCGTGACGTCCTCCATGATGTTGATCGCGAGCACGGGCTTGCCGTCCTCGTCGAACACTGGGAGCGCCTTCACGCGCACCCAGCGCGTCGGCCCGCCCGCCTTCAGCCGGAAGCGGGTGAGCGCGGGGGGCGGGGCGGGGTCGCCCGCGAGCGCGCGGCGGCCGGGCAGCTCCTGGATCGGGAACGGCTGGCCGTCCTCGTCGTAGAACTCGAAGCGATCGACGATCTCGCGCGTCGGCGCCGCCAGCAGCTCCTCCAGCGAGGAGTAGCCGAACGACTCGACCGCCGCCTGGTTGGCGAACACGAGGGTGTCCCCGGCGCCCTGCGCCGTGACGGCGTCAGCCACGCCGTCGAGGATCGCCTGGAGCTCGTCGCGCGAGCGGCGCAGCTCGGTCTCGGTGCCGCTCAGCTCGCTGTAGAGGCGGGCGTTATCGGCCGCCGCGGCCACCCGGTCGGCCAGCTCCACCGCGAGGTCGAGGTCCTCCTTCTCGTAGACCTGGCCGGACTCGGCCGCGGCGATCGCCATCGAGCCGAACGTCCGCCCGTGGGCGGTGAGCGGCACCACGAGCACGGAGCTCATGCCCAATGCCTCGAGCAGCTTCAGGTTGTCCTCGTCCGCGGATATCGAGGCGAGCAGGCGCTCGTCCACCGTCTCGTACAGGCGCGGCTTCCCGTCGCGCATGGTGGCCGCGGGGCCTTCGTCGCGGCGCGGGTCGAGCGGGTAACGGCTCAGGAGCTCCGAGGCGAGCCGCTCGCGCTCGGGGTCGCGGTGCACGGCGGCGACCGGGCGGATGCCGCGCGGCTCCCTGCGGAGGAAGACGAAGCACCAGTCGCCCAGCTCGCGGGCCAGGAGCCGCGCCACCTCGACCATCATCACGTCGGGGTCGAGCGTTCGCTGGACTATCTCGCCGCTGTGCGCCAGCAGCGAGTAGCGCCGGCGCACGGCGCGCTCGCGGCTGCGCGCCGAGGCGATCCAGATCGCGATCGCGCCGCCCACCACCACCGTCAGCACGCGCGTGAGGTGCTCCTCCAGCTCCAGGAAGACGTCGTGCGCCACCCCGACGACCAGCGCGAGCACCACGGTGTAGGCCGCCACCAGCGCGGTCGCGCGCGCCGAGGCGCCGAACGACGTGAGCAGGGGGCCGGCCACGAGCACGCCGATGAAGAGCGCGTCCCGGCTGCCAACCGCGTCGATCACGGCCAGGACGGACGCCACCACGAGGCCGACGACCATCCACCGGAGCTCGGCCCGCCTCGTCCGCGTCCAGCCGGTGTTGCCCACCTCTCCTAAGCCGCCTCAGCTCATCGATTGCGCGAGTCCGCGGCCGCCTCCGGCCGTCCGGCGCACTGTAGCGC
>JALZEZ010000212.1 GCA_030861775.1 Actinomycetota bacterium | reverse complement strand
CGTGCGCCCGCTGCGCGAGGCACGCGGCGGCGACCCCGCCGGCGGCTGACCCTCCGGCCGGCGGCTAGTCGTTGAAGCTGGCGACCTTCACGGTCGCCCCGCGCCTCCAGACGAACTCGTTCGTCCCCGAGGCGGGGATCACGCCGGGGCGGTCGTTCGCCACGGATCCGAACAGGTCGGAGTCGATGTCGGTCCCCTCGTCGAGCACCTTGTCGCCCGACTCCTTGACCAGGTGGACGCGGCAGCCGCTCTCGCAGCTCCCGTTCGGGGAGGTCTCGAGCCAGGCGATCGCGATCCCGTCCTGGTCGGTCGGAACCGACAGGTCGAGCATGTCGAACGGGCCGCCCGCCTTGAAGCGGCGCTCGGTCTTCCCGTTGCCGAGCGACTTCACGACCACCTCCACCGAGCACGGATCGCGGTTCACGCAGTTGGTGTCCACGAACGCGACGCGCGGCGTGGTGCCGCCGGCCTCGTCCGAGAGGCTGATGTCGCGGATGTAGCGGACGGGCGCGCTGTCGTCGGGCTCGTCGCTGAACGGCACGTACGCGGTGCCGAGCGCGACGCGCCTCCCGGTCGAGTAGCGGCAGGCATAGAGGCCGGTCGCCTGGGAGTCGTCCCGCGACGCCTTCTCGCGCGAGTACACGCGAACGTCCTCGTTCGCCACGACGGTCCGGGCGCCGGACACGACGCAGCGGCTGGTCTCGTCCTGCTTCGGGCTCTGGCCGACGGCCACGACGGCGCCGGCCGCGAGCGCGGCCACGCAGGCCGCGGCGATCGCCTTCTTCATCGGGTTCCTCCTCGCTGGGTCGAGAGCGCTAACCCGGCGAGCGGGTCAAAGGATCGCCACGACGCGCGCGGGCGCGGCGCTGCCGCCCACGAGCCGCAGCGGGAAGCAGGCGACCGTGAAGCCGGTCGGCGGGAGCGCGCCGAGGTTCGCCAGGCGCTCGATCTGGGCGTAGGGGAGGTCCGCCTGGTGGGCGGCCCAGAAGATCCCCGGCTCGTTCCGCTCGAGCGCCTCCTGGGCCTGGAGGTTGAGCGGGCGGTCCCAGCCCCAGGCGTCGATGCCCATCACGCGCACGCCGCGGTCGAAGAGCCAGTGGGTGGCGGCGGCGGTCACGCCCGGGCCGCGGATCATGTAGTCGGGGGCGTCGAGGTGGGCGTCGCGGCCGGTGCGGACCAGGACGATGTCGCGCTCGGCCAGCTCGTGGCCGGCGGCGGCGAGGGCGGCCTCCACGTCCGGCGTGTCGATCGCCTCGCCGTCGGGGCGGCCGTCGAAGTCGAGCACGACGCCGGGCCGGAGGAACCAGTCGAGCGGCAGCTCGTCGATGGTCTGCGCCCGCTCGCCGCCGATCGTCGAGTTGTAGTGCCACGGGGCGTCCACGTGGGTCGAGTTGTGGGTGCCGAGCCGGGTGAACGTCTCGACCGCCCAGCCCTCGCCGTCGCGCAGCAGCTCCGGCCCGACGCCGAACAGCGCGCGGATCTGGGCGGCGCCCTCGGCGTGGTCGGAGTACTCGACGTCGGTGCGCAGGCCCTCCAGCAGGTCGGGCGGGCTGGGCGCGATGGGGGCGGAGAGGTCGATCAGCTCCACGGCCGGCCGAACGCTAGTAGAAGACGCTGCGGGTGCGGTGGCGGGGGAGGGCCTTGTAGCGCGGCTCCTGCCCTCGGTTCCAGAGCATCACGTCGAGCGTGCGCGGCGGGACGCCTAGCTCGGCAGCGATCAGCTCGCAGGCGTGGACGGCGCAGGCCCGGATCTCGCGCTCGGCGCCACGGTCCCAGAGCAGCTCGCCGGAGTCGATGTGGGTTGCCAGGGCGGAGTCGTAGACGAGCACGCCGTCGGTGCGCAGGACGTGGGGGACGAGGTTGTCGGCGAAGATCGTGAGGCGGTCGACGTCGTGGAACTCGGCCAGGCCGGCGAGCGTCAGGTCGTTGGCGGTGATCTGGGCGCGCTTCCAGAAGCCCCTGTCGTCGAAGAACGGCATGCCGGCGGCGAACTCCTCGGCCAGGCGCTCGGCCGAGTCGCCGACCACGTCCAGGGCGTCGCGGTCGCCCAGCCAGGCGCCCAGGTCGTTGAGGGCCCAGGCGTAGAGGGCCATCAGCTCGTGCTCGGGGTCCTGCTCCAGGACCGCCGCAACGGCGGCTGGGGAGAGCGCCCGGAGGTCCTCGTTGCCCCACGGCCCCTGGGCCCTGAAGCGGTCCGCGAGCGCCCAGGCCACCGTGTAGTAGCCCGAGCAGCCGGGGCGCTTGCGCAGCGTCGGGAACCAGCCGGAGCCGAAGTTGATCGAGTCGAGGGTGAGGATGTAGCGGGCCACGTCCTCCGGCGAGCCCTCGAGGTAGTGGCGCTCGGGGTCGAGGACCGGCGGCGGGCCGGGCTCGATGGCGCCGAGGCGGTCGAGGTCGATCCGCACCAGCTTGGCGGCGTCCGCGATCTCGGCGCACGAGCGGCGCACCTCGTCCGTGAGTCCCACCGGCCCCAACTCTATGCTCGCCGTGTGTCCGCGACCGCCGCCCGCGAGCGCCTATTGGAGGACCTGAACGAGCCTCAGCGCGAGGCCGTGATCCACGACGAGGGGCCCCTGCTCGTCCTGGCCGGGGCCGGGAGCGGCAAGACGCGTGTGCTGACCCACCGGATCGCCTACGTGGTCGAGACCGACCGCGCGGCGCCGGGCGAGATCCTCGCGATCACGTTCACGAACAAGGCGGCCCGGGAGATGGGCGAGCGGGTGGAGATGCTGGTCGGGCGCCGGGCGCGCGCGATGTGGCTGATGACCTTCCACTCGGCCTGCGCCCGGATGCTGCGGGCGGAGGGCACCCGGCTCGGCTACACGCGCTCGTTCACGATCTACGACGAGGCGGACTCGGTGCGGCTGGTGAAGCAGTGCATCGAGGCGCTGGACGTCGATCCCAAGCGCTTCACGCCGCGCGCGATCAAGCGCCAGATCTCGGACGCGAAGAACACGCTGCTCGACGCCGAGGGCTACCGGGAGAAGGTCGGCTCGTTCTTCGAGCAGACCGCCGCGGAGGTCTACGAGCTGTACGAGAAGCGGATCCACCAGATGAACGCGATGGACTTCGACGACCTCCTGGTCCGCTGCGTCGACCTCCTCCAGCTCTTCCCGGAGGTCCGCGAGCGCTACGCGCAGGGCTTCCGCCACGTCCTGGTGGACGAGTACCAGGACACCAACCGCGCGCAGTACCGCTGGCTCCAGCTACTGGCGGGCGAGCACCGGAATCTGTGCGTGGTCGGCGACGACGATCAGTGTCTCGTGGAGGGCACGCTCGTCGCGATGGCGGATGGCGGCTCGAGGCCGATCGAGCTGGTTAGGGAGGGAGATCGCGTGCTGAGCGCCATGGGTGGCGGCGCCTTCGGGGCCGCGCGCGTGACCCGCGTGCACCGGGCCGCCGCGCGGCACGGGATCGCCATCACGACCGCGGCGGGCCGGCGGCTCGTCAGCACGCCCGAGCACATGCACTTCGCGGGCGCTGTCCTGCCTAGTGGTCCCACTGGGGCACCAATCCAGGACAGCGCCGCGGAAACCGGGCTCGTCACCCTGTGTGCGAGCCGTTCCGGGGGCGCGCCGCTCCACACGCTCGAGACGAGCGGAACGCGCTACGAAACGAGCGACTTCGGCGCGATCGCGACCCGGCTCCCCCGCCGGGTGCGCGCGCGAGCCGCGCTGGGCGCGCACCCGCTGCCGTTCACCCCCGCCGCCCGGGTGCGTCCCGGCATGCGGATGTTCACGACCGACGGCTACGACGAGGTCGTATCGGTGGACTGGGTCGACCTCGACGCGCCCGTCTACGACCTCGACATCGAGGGCACCCACAACTTCGTCGCCAACGGGCTGGTCACGCACAACTCGATCTACGCCTTCCGCGGAGCGGACATCCGCAACATCCTCGACTTCGAGGGCGACTTCCCGGACGCGCGGGTCATCAAGCTGGAGCAGAACTACCGCTCCACCCAGAACATCCTCAGCGCGGCCAACGCGGTGGTCTCCAACAACCGCGCGCGCAAGCACAAGGCGCTGTGGACCGATGCGGGGGCGGGGGACCCCGTGCGGGTGGCGGAGCTGGAGGACGAGCACGCCGAGGCGCGCTACGTGACCGACCGGATCGAGCGGCTGGTCGAGGAGGGCGGGTCGCGGAGCGAGGTCGCGGTCTTCTACCGGACCAACGCGCAGTCGCGCGTGCTCGAGGACATGCTGGTCCGGTTCAACGTCAGCTACCAGGTGATCGGCGGCACGCGCTTCTACGAGCGGGCCGAGGTCAAGGACGCCATCGCCTACCTCACCCTGCTCGTGAACCCGCAGGACGTGGTGGCGTTCGAGCGGATCGTCAACTCGCCGCGGCGGGGGATCGGCAACACCACGCAGGCCCGGATCGTGAGCCATGCGAACACGGTCGGCGAGGCGGTGTGGGAGGTGGCGCTCACCCCCGAGGACATCCCCGGCCTGGGCGCGGCCGCGATCAAGGCGGTGGGCCGGTTCATGTCCACGATGGAGCGTCTGCGCGACTGGATGGGGACGGCGTCGGTCGGCGACCTGCTCCAGCAGGTGCTCGACGAGACCGGCTACCTGGAGGCGCTGCGGGCGGAGCGGACGATCGAGGCCGAGGGGCGGATCGAGAACCTCGAGGAGCTCGTGTCGGTCGCGCGGGAGTACGACGCCACCGCGGAGGAGCCGTCGGTCGAGGAGTTCCTCCAGCAGATCGCGCTCTTCTCCGAGCAGGACAACCTGCGCGACGACGAGGGCGTGGTGACGCTGATGACCCTGCACAACGCCAAGGGCCTCGAGTTCCCGGTCGTGTTCATCATCGGCTGCGAGGACGGCGTGTTCCCGCACTCGCGCGCGATCGAGTCGGGGGACCTGGAGGAGGAGCGGCGGCTCTGCTACGTGGGCATCACGCGCGCCCGGCGGCGGCTCCACATGACCTTCGCGCGCACGCGCTCGCTGTACGGCGGGCGCGAGTGGAACATGCCGAGCCGGTTCCTCGACGAGCTGCCCGCCGAGCTGGTCGAGCGCGAGACGCAGGAGCCGCAGCGCTTCCAGCAGAGCTGGTCCACGCGGGAGAGCCTGGGGAGGGGGTCGCGGCTCGGTGGGGGTGCGGCGCCCGCCCCGCAGCGGCGCGAGCCGATACCGGGCGGCGGGGCGTCGTTCTCCCTCGGCGACGACGTCGTGCACGCCACGCTCGGCGACGGCGTGGTGACGGGGCTCGAGCCGGGCGGGCTGGTGGTCGTGCGCTTCGCCTCGGACGGCTCCGAGCGCAAGCTCATGTCGGACTACGCGCCCCTGAAGAAACGCTAGCCGCGGGCGGGGGTACATTCCGCCCGTGGACCCTCGACGGCTGCGCATCGGTGAGTGGATCGCCGGCATCGGCGGGGCGGCGCTGCTTGCGGTCATGTTCCTGGAGTGGTTCTCGGGGCGGACCGCGTGGGAGGCGTTCTCGATCGCCGACCTCCTCCTGGCGCTCGCCGGGGCGATGGGCGTGGGCGTGGCCGTGATGGCGGCCGCGCACAACACGCCGGCGGTCTCGCTGGCGCTGGCGTCGCTGCTCGCGCTGGTGGGCTTCGTGGCGGCGATCGTCGTGGCGGTCAAGGCGATCGCCCCGCCGGACGACCTGGCGCGGTCCGGCGGGCTGTGGCTGGGCCTCGCCGGCTGCCTGCTGACCACCGCCGGCGCGTTCGCGACGATGCGCGACGAGCGCTTCCCGCGCGGGGCGCGCGTCGACGTGCCGATCGAGACGCTCCCGCCGCCCGAGGGCGGCAAGGCTTGACGACCGGCGCTCCGTCGGAGGCCGAGGGGAGTCCTGACGGCGGCGAGCCGGGCGGGCTCTTCGGGAGCGGCGGGTGGCACTTCGTGGCCTTCGTGGCCGCGCTCGCGCTGATCCTCGCGATGTCGACCGACTGGTACACCACCGAGCAGGGCGAGGAGTTCCGGCGGGTGCAGGAGCAGGACGAGCGCGCCGCGCCGTCGGCGCGGCTGGACCCCGAGACCGCCGAGCGCGCGAAGCAGGCCGCGGAGGGGGAGGAGAGGAACGCCTGGCAGGCGAGCGCGCTGGTGGACCGGCTGATCCTGGTCGCGTGCCTGATCGCGTTCGTCGGCGCGGTGGCGGCGGCGCTGATGCGCTCGGCGGGGAGGCGACCCGAGCCGCCCTGGGTGCCCAGCGCGATCGCAACGATCGCGGGCGTCGCAGGGACGCTCCTGATCCTCTACCGGATGGTGCAGCCGCCGGGGCTGAACGACTCGGCGGTGGTGAAGGCCGGCGCCCCGTTCGGCCTGGCCGCGGTGGGGATCCTGACGGTGGCCTCGCGGCTCGCGACGCTGACGGAGCGCGACGAGGCGGCGGAGGAGCCCGACGCGCGCGCCCCTCGCCCCGGCAGGGC
>JALZEZ010000490.1 GCA_030861775.1 Actinomycetota bacterium | reverse complement strand
CCTTCAGCGCCCGCGCGCCGGGATCGTCCGCCAGGTTCTCGAGCTCGTACGGGTCACGGCGCAGGTCGTACAGCTCCTCGTCGCCGAAGCTCCAGCGCACGTACTTGTGGGTCTCCGTTCGCACCCCGTGGAACGGCACCTGCGCGTCGATGATCTCGTTGCCGATCTCGAACTGGATCTCCGGGGCGAGGGCCTCCAGCAGGAGGTCGCGCTCCGGCAGCCGCTCGCCGCGCAGCCGCGGCAGCAGCGAGACCCCGTCGGGCTCGCGCCCCGCCCGCGCCCCGGCGGCCTCCGCGATCGTCGCGGTCAGGTCGTGCGCCACCACCAGGTCGTCCACCCTCCGGCCGCGCGGCACGCCCGGCCCCGCCATCACCAGCGGGATGTGGATCGACGGCTCGTACGGGATGTACTTGTTGTCGTCGATCCGGTGCTGCCCTTGGAGGTAGCCCTGGTCGGTGGTGTAGACGACGAGCGTGTCGTCGAGCGCTCCCGCCCGCCGCAGCGTCGCGAGCAGGCGCCCGAGCGCGTCGTCCGCCGCGCGCAGGGCGCCAAGCCGGCCGCGGTTGTTCTCCTCGATCTCCTCGATCGTGTCCCGGTCGAGCCGCTCGCGCTTGCGGACGGTCTTGGGCTTGTCGGACACGTCCTCCTCGTCGAACGACGGGTCGCGCGGCAGCCGCCCTCCCTCGTACTCGCGCGCGTACCGCTCCGGGGGCCGCGGGTCCATCTCCAGCTCGCTCTCGCGCAGCCCGCCGAACTCCTCGAAGTCCGACTCCTTGTGCGCCGCGATCGGCGCGTAGTAGAGGAAGAACGGCCGCCGCTCGTCCAGGAGCCGCTCGAGCGCCCCGTTCGCGATCCGCCCGGTCACGTCGGGCTGGTAGTTCTCCTCCTCGCGCTCGCCGAAGTGCTCGAACGGCTCGAACAGCTCCAGCGCAAGCGCCACGCCCTCGGCCGGGCTGCCGATGCTGTCGGTGGCGGTCTCGCGGGCCAGCTCGATCAGCGACTCCACGTAGTCGCGGTCGCCGTGGTAGCGGACGGTCCCGTTCTCGTTGATCGCCCAGTTGAAGTAGTTGTAGGTGGAGAAGTCCACCAGGCCGCGCCAGTCGTCCCAGCCGGGCGGCACCAGCTCGGGGTCGCGGCCCCCGTACTCGTTCAGGTACTTGCCGACGAACGCAGTGCGGTAGCCGGCGTCCTTCAGCCAGGCGGGCAGCGTGTTCTCCTGCTCCCGCAGGCTGTCGAACCCGCCCTCGGTCGCGAAGAAGTTGCCCTTCACGCCGTGGTTGTGCGCGTACTGCCCGGTCAGGAACGAGGCCCGCGCGGGGCAGCAGATCGGATACGACGCGAACGCGTTGGTGAACTCGGTGCCCTCGCGCGCGAGGCGCCGGAAGTTCGGCATCCGCTGGGCGTCCGCGTAGGTCTGGTCGTCGGTCATGACGACCAGGACGTTCGGCTGCGCGGCGCTCGCGGGCGCGGCCGCGGCGAGCGCGAGGCAGAGGAGGAGCAGGCTGCGAGGGAGCTTGTTGACGCAGCGACAATAATCCATCGGGGTAGCCTCGGGCAAATGGGCGAGAAGTGGACCGCCGCGGACCTCCCGGCCCTCGGCGGGCGCACCTTCGTCGTGACCGGCGCCAACAGCGGGATCGGCCTGGCCGCCGCCCGCGAGCTGGGCCGCGCGGGCGCGCGGGTGGTGCTCGCGGTCCGCGACCGGTCCAGGGGCGAGGAGGCCGCGCGCTCGATCGACGGCGAGACCGAGGTGCGCCGGCTCGACCTGGCCGACCTGGCCTCGGTCCGCGCGTTCGCGGACGGCTGGGAGGGCGACCTCGACGTGCTCGTGAACAACGCCGGCGTGATGGCCGTTCCCGAGGGGCGCACCAAGGACGGCTTCGAGACCCAGATCGGCACGAACCACCTCGGCCCGTTCGCGCTCACGAACCTGCTCCTGCCCTCGATCCGCGACCGCGTCGTCACGATCTCCTCCGGCGCCCACCGCGCGGGGAGCATCCGGCTCGACGACCTGAACTGGGAGAGGGGCTACAGCCGCTGGCGCGCGTACGGGCAGTCGAAGCTCGCGAACCTGCTGTTCACGCTCGAGCTCCAGCGCCGCCTGGACGCGGCCGGCTCCGAGGTGCGGGCGGTGGCCGCCCATCCCGGCTACGCCGCCACCAACCTCCAGTCCCGGACCGGGAACCCCCTCCAGAACGCGGTCATGTGGGTGACCAACCGCGTGATCGCGCAGAGCGACGAGATGGGCGCCCTGCCCACGCTCTACGCCGCCACCGAGGACATCCCGGGCGGCGCCTACGTGGGCCCGGACGGCTTCCAGGAGCAGCGCGGGCACCCCAGGCTGGTCGGGCGCAGCGGCGCCGCGCGCGACGAGGAGACGGCGCGCGGGCTGTGGGAGCTGTCCGAGGACCTGACGGGAGTGGGCTTCGGGCTCAGTCGATGAGCCCGGCCGGCACCTCCACCGGCATGTCGAGCAGCTCCGCCGCGTAGCTCTTCCCCTGCGGGTCGAGGCGCAGCGACGAGGTCCCGCCGCTGCCGCCGAGCACGTCGTGCAGCACGACGTTGACCGCGCCCAGGCCGGGCAGCTCGTAGCGGCGCACCGGGCCGCGCAGCCGGTCCCCGAAGACCTCGGCCACGCGCCCGGCCGTGACCTGCTCGCGGATCACCGGCAGGAGCTCGGGCGTGCGCGCGATCAGCCCGATGTTCGCGTCGTTGCCCTTGTCGCCGCTGCGCCCGTAGGCGATCCGCCGCAGCGGCACGGTGACCGGTTCCGCGACCGGCGGCGGCGACCCCTCGGGCAGCGGCTCGCCGCCGACCGCGCGCTCCTCGCCGGGCGCCACCGCCACCTCCACCC
>JALZEZ010000211.1 GCA_030861775.1 Actinomycetota bacterium | reverse complement strand
GGCGTCAAGCGCGCCACGGCCCTGCCGACGCTCGCGCTCACGCTGGACGGCGGCGGCCGGAAGCGCGTGGGCCTGCCGCTCTCGCGCAAGCTGCGCCGCCGGGCGGTGGCGGCCGCGCGGAAGGGGACGGTCCGGTTGACGGTGAACGCCGTGGCGACCGACGCCGGCGGAAACGTCTCGCGTACGAGCAAGACCGTCAGGCTGAGGCTCGGCCGCTAGCCGAGCCGGCTACTCCTTGCGCTGCTGGGTGATCCGCTCGATCACCCAGTCGTCCTCGGGCTTCGAGAGCGAGACCACGTAGATCTTCCCGCTCGGGGACTCGGCGTCCACGCGCGCGGTGGTCTCGCTGGTGATCTTGACCGCCTTGATCGTGATGCGCTCGCCCTCGAAGTCCCTGGCGGCCTCCTCGCAGCGCTTCTTGCCGGTGGCGTAGTCGCGGCCGCCGTAGTTGTCCTCGAGGGCCTGGCCGCCCAGGTACTCGCAGGCGTCCGGGCCGTCGGCGAGCGCGAACTTCTCGACCACCTCCTGAGCGGCCTGGCGCTCGTTCTGGTCGGCCTCGTCGCCGCACGCGGCGAGCGCGAGCGCGCAGACGGCGACGACTACGAGTACCCGCTTCACGCCGGCCACGTTATCCGTGGACGAGGAACACATCCGCGCGCGAGTGCGAGCGGGCCGCGGCCGCGAGCCGGCCGTCGAGCGTCGCGAGCGGCTCGCGGAGCTCCTCACTGAGGGCGACGAAGAGCGCGTCCCCTGCCGTCAGGTTGTGCCGTAGCTCCCACGCACGATGCCGCAGACCGATCGCCGGGATCACGTCGAGCCGGATCCGCCCGAGGTCGTCGACGGCGGCCGCGGCGCGGGCCTCGTCGATACGTCGCGCGAATGCCCATCTCCGTAGGACCGACAGCGCCTCGAAGACCAGGAGATCTGGCGCGGCGGCGGGTGCGGCCTCGCGAAACAGCGGCTCCACTCGCGCGGCGCGAGCTCCGCCGAGCAGATAGTCGACGACCACCGAGGTGTCAACGACGGTCACTCTTCGCCGTGGTCGCGGATCGCGCGAACGGCGACTTCGCTCGGCTCGCCCGGATCGACGGCACCGCGCGCGGCGATCCGCGCCGCCATCTCGTCGGCGGTGGGGCGCGAGGTGCTGGCCACCAGCAGCTCGCGCAGATACTGCGAGAGTGTCTTACCGGAGGCGGCGGCGCGCGCCTTCAGCGCGCGATGCACGTCCTCGGGAACGTCACGTATCTGGACCAGGACGCCCATACGCTGTTGCAGCATAACATACGCAACACATACACGAGGGCGGTCCCGGCGGCGGCGATACCCTCTGGGCGCGCCGGCATGAAGCTCATCATCCAGATCCCCTGCCTCAACGAGGAGGATCAGCTACCGACCACCCTCGCGGACCTGCCCCGGCACCTGGACGGGTTCGACACGGTCGAATGGCTGATCATCGACGACGGCTCGACCGACCGCACGATCGAGGTCGCGAAGGCCAACGGCGTCGACCACATCGTCCGCCTGACTAACAACAAGGGCCTGGCCACGGGCTTCCAGGCGGGCCTCGACGCCTCCCTGAAGCTCGGCGCCGACGTGATCGTCAACACCGACGCCGACAACCAGTACCGCGCCGACGACATCCCCAAGCTCGTGGCCCCGATCCTCGAGGGGCGCGCCGACATGGTGGTCGGCGACCGGGTGGTGGAGTCGATCGACCACTTCTCGCCGCTGAAGAAGGCGCTCCAGAAGCTCGGCAGCGCCGTGGTGCGCCGGGCCAGCGAGACCACCGTGCCCGACACGACCTCCGGCTTCCGCGCCTACAACCGCGAGGCGGCGATCCAGGTCCAGGTGGTCTCGAAGTACACCTACACGCTCGAGACGATCATCCAGGCGGGCAAGATGCTCGTGGCGATCGACCACACGCCGATCCGCACGAACGAGAAGACCCGCGAGTCGCGCCTGTTCAAGTCGATGGGCGCCTACGTGCGGCGCAACACGGTCTCGATCTTCCGCATCTACTCGATGTACGAGCCGCTGCGCGTGTTCATGACCGCCGCGGCGGTGGTCGGCCTCGCCGCGATGATCATCTGGGCCCGCTTCCTGTGGTTCTACGTGGTCGAGAACGAGGGCGCCGGCCACGTGCAGTCGCTGATCCTCGGCGCGGTGCTGTTCATCGCGGCCGTGCAGCTCGCGGCGCTCGGCGTGGTGGGCGACATCCTGGCCGGCAGCCGGATCCTCCAGCAGCGGATCCTCGAGCGCGTGCGGCGGGTGGAGCTCCAGCTCGGGGTCGAGCCGTCGCACTACGAGCCCGGGGCGAGGGGCGAGCGGCCGCGCACCACCGGCGCCGAGGCGGGCCGGGCCACCGGCAACACCGAGGAACGGGAGGCGCTCAGGCTGTGACGACCACCCCGACGGTCCCCACGGGGAACACGACCGACAAGTACAACGCGAAGAACCCGGTCATGCGCAGGCTCATGGACGGGTTCGAGCGCGACCTCGGCGAGCTGTTCGCGAAGGCCGCGCCGCGCTCGATCCTCGATGTGGGCTGCGGCGAGGGCGTGCTGACCGAGCGGTGGGCGGACCGGCTCGACGGCGGCCGGATCGTGGGCATCGACCTCGACGACCCGAAGCTGAAGGCCGAGTGGGAGGCGCGCCGGCGCTCGAACCTCGAGTACCGGGTGGAGGAGGCGACCTCGCTCTCGTTCGCGGACGGCGAGTTCGACGTGGCCACCGCGATCGAGGTGCTGGAGCACGTGCCGGAGCCCGAGGCGACGCTCTCGGAGATGTCCCGCGTGGCCGAGCGCTACCTGCTCGTCTCGGTGCCGCGCGAGCCGATCTGGCGGATGCTCAACATGGCCCGCGGGGCGTACCTGCGCGAGCTCGGCAACACGCCCGGGCACCTGAACCACTGGTCCAAGGTGAGCTTCGTGTCGCTCCTGTCGCGGTACGGAACGGTGGAGGAGGTACGCAAGCCTCTTCCCTGGACCATGGCGCTTGTCCGACTCTGAGCGCGGCTACGGCCGCGGCGCCGCGGTCCTCTCGGTCGGGATCGGGATCACCGGTCTCGTCACCTACGCGTACTTCTCGCTCGCCAGCCACTCGCTGAGCGACGGCGACTACGGCGGGATCACCCTGCTGTGGTCGGCGGTCTTCATCGTCGTCTCGATCCTCTACCGGCCGGTCGAGCAGCTCCTCTCGCGCACGATCGCCGACCGCGACGCGCGGGGGCAGACCGGGGGCGAGCACCTGCGCGTGGCGGCCACCATCCAGCTCGCGCTGGGGGCGGCGTTCGCGGGGCTGGCGCTGGCGCTGCGGGGGCCGATCGAGGACGACCTGTTCGCGGGGTCCGCCACGCTGTACTGGGTCCTGATCGCCGCGGTGCTCTCGTACGCGGCCAGCTACTTCGCCCGCGGCTTCCTCGCCGGGCACCGCCGCTTCGGGCTCTACGGCCTGCTCGTGTTCCTGGAGGCCACCTCGCGGGTGATGTTCGCCCTGGCCGTGGCGGTGGGGATCGCCGAGGGGCAGTCGGTGGTGGCGCTGGGCATCCTGGCCGCGCCGCTGTTCTCGCTCGCGGTGGTGCCGTGGGCGCTGCGGCGGCGGCTGCGCGGCGACGAGCCCCCGCCGCCGGACGACGCCCAGCAGTTCACGCTGGCCCACGGGTCGGGGTTCGCGGTGGCCGTGCTGCTGATCATGGTGGCCGAGCAGGCCTTCCTGAACGCCGGCCCGCTGCTGGTGAAGGCCACCGAGGGGGACGAGGGGGCCGCCCTGGCCGGCTTCGCGTTCAACGTGCTGCTGGTCGCCCGGGCGCCGCTACAGCTCTTCCAGTCGGTGCAGACGTCGATCCTCCCGCACCTCACCCGCGCCACCACCACCGGCGACCACGCCGAGTTCCGCCGGGCCGTGGCGGTCACGCTGCGGGCGATCGCCGGCTTCGCCCTCGTGGTCGCGCTGGCGATGCTCGCCGTGGGGCCGTGGGCGATGGAGCTCTTCTTCGGCGAGTCGGACGAGTACGACCGCGGCGGGCTCGTGCTGGTGGCCGTGGGGATGGGGCTCTACCTGGCCGCCGCGACGCTCAACCAGGCCGCCCTCGCGCGCGGGCTCACGAAGCAGGCCGCGATCTGCTGGGTCGGCTCCGCCGCGGCCTTCGTGACGATGCTGCTGCTGCCGCTCCTGGACAGCCCGATCCTCCAGCTCGAGGTCGCCTACGTGGCGGGCGCGCTGTTGCTCTGCGGGCTCCTGTACGGGCTGTATCGCCGTCCTGAGCGCTGAGGTATCTTGCACGTGCTGGTGCCCTAGGGAGGAGGAGACGTATGAGGTGGCGGGGGATGCTGTGTGCGCTGGTGGTCGGATCGCTTGGGGCCCTGGCGCTGGTGCCGGGGCCGGTCGGTGCGACCGGCTGCGGTCCGGGCCAGGAGGAGGGCGCGGGGACCGAGTACGACACCGACGGCGACGGGCTCGTGTGCGTGAACACCGAGACCGGCGAGGTGACCGACGACGCGGGCGCGCAGGCCGCGCCGGGCGGCATGGACCACAACCAGGACGGGATCGTCTGCAACAAGATCACCCCGAGCGGCAGCGTGGTCGTCACCGACAACGCCAGCTCGCACGAGGAGAACTCGGGCTGCCCGCCGGGGTTCTTCCCGAACCCGACGGGCTAGCCGTCGTCCGGTAGCGGTCTAGCTCGCCACGAGGGCGCCGTAGATCGAGCGTTCGATCCCGTCGCAGACGTCCTCGATCGTCGCCTCCTCCGGCCGATCGCCGAAGAACGGCGCCGACGACATGTCGCCGGGCAGGGTGGTCGAGGTGGCCAGAGGGACGGAGCCGTCCTCGTCCTTGAGCGACTCCAGCGTTGGCGTCGACGCTGCCAGCAGGGTCTCGAGCGTGTCCATGGAGGTCCTCCTCCGGGGCGGGTACAGACCGTGCGACCCCGACACTACAACCCGTGTCGAGGGCATGCACGGGGTCTTGCGCCGGGCTTCGTGACGGGTGTCGCGAGCGGCGCTAGATCGCCCTCAGCATGCTGCCTCCGCAGTTGCGGCACTCGACGTTCGCGGTGTCCGTCATGCGGGCGATCGTCGCGTGGTTGCCGCAGCTCGGGCAGTCCGAGCGGAGCTCGAAGCGGTGCAGGCAGTAGACGCAGCGGAAGCGGCCCGGCAGGTTCGTCGGGCTGAGCCACGGCTCGCCGCACGAGGGGCACGCCGGGCGGGGGATGGTTCGCTCCTGCTCCATGGTGGAGCGAGTTTCTACACCGCGATCAGCCAGAGGTAAACCTGGCCACGAAGAAGCCGTCCGTTCCGTGACGGTGCGGGAGGAGCTGGGTGGGGGGCTCCGAGGGCGGCAGGCACTCGACCTGGGCGGCGTTCTCGCGCGGGCTGATCGTGCACGTGGAGTAGACCAGCGTGCCGTCCGGCTTCAGCTGCGCGAGGGCCACTTCGATCAGCTCGGCCTGGAGGGCGGCCAGCGCGCGGATCTGGTCTGGGGTCTTGCGCCAGCGGGCGTCCGGGCGCGACTGGAGGGTGCCGAGGTCCGAGCAGGGGGCGTCCACCAACACGCGATCGAACCCGTCCGGCGCCACCGCCTCCCGCGCATCGCGTGTCAGTACGTCCACGATCCGCGCGCCGAGTCGCTCGGCATTCCGTCGCGTCTCCTCCGCACGCGCCGCGTCGATCTCCAGCGCGACCACCTCGCCCTCGTTCTCCATCAGCGCGGCGAGCTGGGTGGACTTGGCGCCGGGGGCGGCGCACATGTCGAGCACCCGCTCGCCCGGCCGTGGGGCGAGCGTGCGGGCGACGAGCATCGAGCCGCGCGACTGGGGCATCACCAGGCCGCGCTCGAAGAGGTCCGATCCGTGGACGTCGTAGGGGGCGCCGAGCACGAGGGCCTCCGGCAGCGGGATCGCTCCACCCGCCGCGCGCGGCTCCGCGCCCGCCGCGGCGAGCGCCTCGCGCACCTCCTCGACGGTCGCCTTCAGGGTGTTCACCCGCACGGCGCTCTCGGCCGGCTCGTTGTTCCGCGCCATCAGTGCCCGGGCCTCGTCCGGCCCGAGCTCCTCCCACCACATCCGCGCGAGCCAGTCGGGGTGCGAGTGCTTCAGGGCGGCCTCCTCGGCGGTCCCGTCCAGGAGCGCCTCCACGATCGCGCCCGCCTCGCGCCCCGCCCGCCGCATGACCGCGTTCGCGAACCCGGCGGCCCGCGGGGAGGCCGCCTTCGCCAGCTCCACCGTCTGGTCCACCGCCGCGCGGTCCGGCACGCCACCCAGCCACACGACCTGGAGCACCCCGAGGCGCAGCGCGTCGCGCACGTCCGGCTGGACCTGGTCGAGCGGCCGCGAGGACAGCGCCTCCAGCACGTGGTCGAGCGTCCGCACGCGCTGCACCGCGCCGTACGCGAGTGCCTGGGCAAAGG
>JALZEZ010000489.1 GCA_030861775.1 Actinomycetota bacterium | reverse complement strand
CTGCGGGGCCGCCCGCATCGGCGGGACCGGGGGCAGCGGCGGCAACGCCGGGAACGGCGGCCGCGGGGGCAACGCGTTCGGCGGCGCGATCTACAGCGATCGCCCGTTCGAGCAGAGCGGCAACGCGTTCTCGAACAACAGGGCCCTGGCGGGCGACTTCGGCGGCGCGAGCGTCGGCCCGTTCGAGCCGAGCGGCAAGGCGTTCTCGGAGGCGATCGCGTTCTCGGAGGACTGCTGCTTCGCTCCTGGAGGCAAGGGTGGGGCGGGTGGCGTTGGCGGCTCCGGAAATCCGGCCGCTGCGGCGGGCTCCGCCGGGGCGAACGGGGCCGATGGAGCGAAGGGCGAGCTCGGCGAGGCCGGCTGCGGCGACCTGTATCCGCCCGACGCCGGAGGCGACGCGCGGGCGATGGCCACCGGCCCGACCTGCGGCTGTCGCCTCGCCCAGGAGGTGTTCGGCTGGAAGCTCGAGGCGCGCTGCCCGTCGGCGGACGCGCTGACGACGGGGATCAAGGGCGTCACGGTCACGGCCCCGTCGGGCTGGCAGCTGTCGATGCCGGAGAGCAACCCGACCGACTACGCGCTGCCGCTCGAGGACCTCGGCGCGCTGAAGCTGCCGGTCGTCCTCCCCGACCTGAACCTCACCGCCGGCGGCCTCGGCCTCAGCGCGTACGAGAACATGCTCGACCACGACGGGCTGAGGATCGGAACGGGCTGGTTCGAGGTGCCGCGCTTCAAGACCGAGGGGCTCGTCGAGGGCCTGCACGTCGGCGAGGGCTTCCGCGGCAGCGCCGACGTGGTCCAGCTCGACCTCTTCGACGCGCTCACGCTCGAGGCGAGCGACGTCCAGTTCTCGGCCCAGGGGCTGCGGGCCGCGCAGTTCGAGGTCGGCCTGCCGGGGCTGATGGGCGGCGCGGCGGTCATCGGCTCGAACCTCGAGATCGGCCCGAGCGGCGTCAGCGGCGAGCTGACCGGCGCCGAGATAGCGATCGGCGACATGACCGCGCGCTTCGAGGAGGCCAAACTCACGCCGAACGGGATCTCGATCGGCAGCGCAACGCTGAAGCTGCCGCCGTATCTCGGCAACGCGACGCTCGAGGCCAAGGGCGTGACGTGGGACTCCACCACCCACGAGCTCGGGGTCGAGAGCGCGCGCGGCGACTTCGAGTTCACCGTCGCCGGGCGGGCGAAGGTCGAGGCGGCGCTCGACTTCGCCTTCAAGCCCCGTGGAGGGTTCAGCCTGAAGGGCGAGGGGGAGTTCCGCATCGAGGGCGGCAAGACGCCGCTGTTCGCGGCGGAAGCCGCCATCGACGTCGAGTCCGTCGAGTGCGTCCCCGCGCCCGGGCCGTGCGCGAACGGCGCGTTCCTCCACGAGGCGAAGCTGAGGATCAGGCCCGGCAAGAGCATCCCGCTCGGGCAGACCGGGCTCGCGTTGACTGATCTCGGCGGCTCCATCAAGAGGGAGCAGCTCGACGCGCGGCGCGACGCCGACGGCAACATCCACGGCGTCACCTACACGGTCGACCTGGACACCGGGATCGCGACGGCCGCCGATAACGGGTTCGCCTTCACCGGCCGGATCGGCGGCACCGCGTCGACGAACGGGAACTTCGCCGTCGGGTTCCGCGACGCGACGATCTTCGGCTACATCCGCGCGTACGGCGAGATCTGCGCCCGGCTGGTGAACGAGCCCGACGCCGTGTGCGACCGCCTCACCCGCCAGGACCTCGCGCGCCGGCCGGGAACCGGAGTGTTCGCCGAGGGCGCCGCGGAGGCACGCGTGAGCTACGGCGGGCGCTTCTTCACCGCCCGCGCCGAGCTGCGCGTGGGCCTGCTCGGCAGCGTCGTGAACGCCGGCGGCGAGACCTATATGGACGCCGCCGTCGAGGGGACACTGGCGGCGGGCGCGGACGGGTGGCTCCTGCCCGACATCCAGGGCAGCGGACGCCTCCTCGCGGAGATCGGCCGCTTCGCGACGCCGGCCGGGAAGAGCACGCTTGGCGTGAAGGGCCGGGTCGAGGCGACGCTGCGCGTGCGCAGCATCTTCGGCGACCGCGAGGAGTCGATCGACCGCGCGATCTTCATCGACCGCAACGGGAAGTACACGGAGGAGAACGTCGACGGCTACACGCTCGGCTCGGCGCGCTCGAACCGCGTCACGAGCGCCGCGAAGAGGTCACGCAGCCACGCCTTCTCGATCCCGGCCGGCCAGCGGCAGACGATGGTGGTGGTCGACGCCAAGCGCGGCACTCCGAAGTTGACGCTCACCGCCCCCGGCGGGATGCGGGTCGTCGCGACCGGGAGCGCCCGCGGCGAGCCCAAGCTCACGGTCAAGCGGGCGCGCGGGCGGAAGCTCGACCGCAAGCTGGCTGGGCGGATCTTCGTAGTGCGCAGCAAGGCGGCGGGCGCGCTCTCCGTCTACCTCCCCGAGCCGCAGCGCGGGCGCTGGTCGGCGCGCGTCGACGGCGTGAAGGCGGGCTCGTACCGCTTCCTGGCGTCCGGCAACAAGCCGCTTCCCCGGCTCAAGATCACCGCGCCCGCAAAGGGCAAGACGCTTCGGGCGACCCCTGCGAAGCCGAGCGTCACGCTCAAGGGCAAGCTCGCCGGCGGGCCGAAGAAGGCGGCGGTGTCGGTGTACGCCGGGAGCGCGGCGTGCGTGAAGCGCGGCGGCGAGATGGTGCCGCAGTCGCCGGGCACGCTGCTCGGCGCGCGCGTGAAGGTGAGCAAGGGCGCCTGGAGCCTCAAGTGGAACACGGCCGGGATCGCGCCCGGGCGCTACTACCCGTACGCCGTGCTGGCGAACGGCAGCGGGGCGCGAGTCGGCGACTGCGCGAAGGGCAGCGTCGTGGTGGGGCCGGAGACGCGGCGCC
>JALZEZ010000210.1 GCA_030861775.1 Actinomycetota bacterium | reverse complement strand
CTCCAGGGCTGCGTGCAGCGCGCCTACTTCGGGTCGGTGAACGCCGCCACGGCGCGGGTGCTGGCCGCCGAGGGCTGGGAGGTGGCGGCGCGGAAGGAGCCGCGCTGCTGCGGCTCGCTCCAGCTCCACGCGGGCGACGACGAGCCCGCCCGGGCGCTCGCCCGGGCCACGATCGAGGCCTTCGATGACTGCGACGTGGTGGTGGCCAACGCCGCCGGCTGCGGCTCCGGAATGAAGGACTACGGCCACCTGCTGCGCGACGACGCCGGGTGGGCGGCACGGGCGGAGGCGTTCTCCGCGAAGGTACGCGACGTGAACGAGCTCTTGGCCGAGCACGAGCCGCGCGCCGCGCGCGGGCGGGTGGAGCTGCGCGTGGCCTACCACGACGCCTGCCACCTGGCCCACGCCCAGGCCGTGCGCACCCAGCCGCGCGAGCTGCTGCGGGCGATCCCGGGCGTGGAGCTGGTCGAGCCGGCCGAGTGGGAGATCTGCTGCGGCTCCGCCGGGATCTACAACATCGTCAACCCCGGCCCGGCCGCGGACCTCGGCCGCCGCAAGGCGCGCAACCTGCTGGCCACCGGGGTGGACACCGTGGCCGCCGCCAACCCCGGCTGCGCGCTCCAGATCGCCGCGCACGCAGAGCGACTCGGGGGCCGCCTGCGTGTTGTGCACCCCGTGGAGATCCTCGACGAGGCGATAACGCGGGCGTGACCCCCTCCGGAATCGACGTCCGCGGCCCGGTCGAGGGCCGCTTCGCGGAGGTGCTCACCGACGAGGCGCTGGCCTTCGTGGCCGGCCTGCACGAGAGGTTCGACGAGCGCCGCCGGGAGCTGCTGGACCACCGGGCCGGCCGCGTGGCCCGCTTCAACGGCGGCACCCTGCCCGACTTCCTGACCGAGACCCGCGAGGTCCGCGAGGCCGACTGGCAGGTGGCCCCGCCGCCGCCCGACCTTCAGGACCGGCGCGTGGAGATCACCGGGCCGACCGACCGCAAGATGGTCATCAACGCCCTCAACTCCGGCGCACGCGGCTTCATGGCCGACTTCGAGGACGCGAACTCGCCGACCTGGTCGAACATGATCGGCGGCCACCTGAACCTGACCGACGCGATCGAGCGGACGATCGAGCACGAGGCGGACGGGCGCACCTACGAGCTCGCGGACGAGACCGCCACCCTGCTCGTCCGCCCGCGCGGGTGGCACCTGACCGACCGCCACCTGCTGGTCGGCGGCGAGCCGGTCTCGGGCAGCCTGATGGACTTCGGCCTGCACCTCTTCCACAACGCGCGGCGGCTGCTCGAGCGCGGCTCCGGTCCCTACTTCTACCTCCCCAAGATCGAGAGCCACCTCGAGGCGCGCCTCTGGAACGACGTGTTCGTGGAGGCCCAGGAGCGGCTGGGGCTCGACCGGGGGACGATCCGCGCGACGGTGCTGATCGAGACCGTGCCCGCGGCGTTCGAGATGGAGGAGATCCTGTACGAGCTGCGCGAGCATTCCGCCGGGCTGAACGCCGGCCGCTGGGACTACATCTTCAGCATGATCAAGTGCTTCCGCGACCGGCCGGAGTTCCTGCTGCCCGACCGCGCGCAGGTGACGATGACCGTGCCGTTCATGCGCGCCTACACGCTGCTCCTGGTGCGCACCTGCCACCGCCGCGGCGCCCACGCCATGGGCGGGATGTCGGCCGTGATCCCGAGCCGGCGCAACCCCGAGCTGAACGAGAAGGCCTACGCCGCCGTGCGAGCCGACAAGCAGCGCGAGGCCGGCGACGGGTTCGACGGGACCTGGGTCGCCCACCCCGACTCGGTGCCGGTGGCGACGGAGCAGTTCGACGAGGTGCTGGGCGAGCGCCCCAACCAGGTCGACCGCGCGCGCGACGACGTGCTGGTGGCGTCCTCCGACCTGCTCGACGCCTCCTCGGCCGGCGGCGAGATCACCGAGGGAGGGCTGCGGGGCGACGTGAACGTCGGCATCCAGTACATCTCCTCGTGGCTGCGCGGCAACGGCGCGGCGGCGATCAACAACCTGATGGAGGACGCCGCCACGGCCGAGATCGCCCGCTCGCAGGTCTGGCAGTGGATCCGGCACGGCGCGGAGGCGGACGGCGAGCGCATCACGCCCGAGCTGGTGCGGCGCATCGAGAGCGAGGAGCTGGAGAAGATCCGCGAGCAGGTGGGCGACGACTTCTTCCACACGCAGGGGCGGCCGGACGAGTCGCGCGAGCTGTTCGAGGACGTGGCGCTGAGCGACGAGTTCGTGGACTTCCTGACCCTGCCGGCGTACGAGCGGCTCGAGACGTGAGACGGGAAGCGGCCATGTTCGCGGTCGCCGTGACGGCGGCCGGCGCGCTCCTCGGCGGGGGGGCCTCCGCGCAGCGCTTCGAGCCGAGCGACCGCGAGACGCACCTGCTGTCGCGCGCGGCCGGCGGCGGCTTCCCGAACGGCGGCTCGCGCAACCCGGCGATCTCGCAGGACCGCCAGTTCGCGCGCCTGGCCGCGTTCGACTCGGACGCGAGCGACATCGTGAAGGGCGACCGCAACGGCGTGACCGACGTGTTCGCGGTCCACCGCCAGCGGCCCTACAGCCTCGACGGGGAGCCGTGGCGCAACGGGACCACGCTGATCGTCTCGCGCAGCTCGAGCGGGAAGCTCGGCAACGGGCCCTCGGTCGACCCCGACGTGTCGGGCGACCGCGAGCACCGGCCGCGCTGCGTCGCCTTCCTCTCCGACGCGACCAACCTGGTCAAGGGGGACACCAACCGCCGCCGCGACGCCTTCGTCCGCGACCTGGCCCGCCGGCGCACCACCCGCGTGTCGCTGAAGCGGGGCACGACCTCCGAGGTGAAGATCGATGGCGGCTGCACGCGCGTAGCGTTCGTCTCCGACGCCTCCGGCCGCCGCCAGGTCTACCTGCACGACCTGCGCAGCGGGAAGACCACGCTGGTCTCGCGTAGCAACGGAGGCCGGGCCGGCAACGGGCCCTCGTACGACGTCGCTCTGACCAAGCGCCGGGAGGGCGGCGGCCCGGCCGACGCGGTCGGGTTCGCCTCAGAGGCCACCAACCTGCATCGCCGCGACCGCACCTCACTGCGCGACGTCTACGTGCGCCGTGGCAGGACCCTGCACCTCGTCTCCTCCACCCGCACGGGCAAGCCCGGCAACGGCCACTCCGACCAACCGTCGCTCTCGGACGGCGGCGAGCGGATCGCCTTCCGCACCGAGGCGACCAACCTCCTGCGCGGCGACGGCAACGGGATCGCCGACGTGGCCCGCGCCACCCTGGGCCGCGCGGGCAGCGCGATCTGGGTCTCGCGCTCGCAGGCGGTCGGGCGCTCCGGCGACGGGCCCTCGGGCCGGCCGGCGATCGGCGCGCCGGGCTCGCCGGTGAACTTCGAGTCGCTCGCCCGCAACCTCCAGGCGACCGCCTCGCACGAGTTCGCCGACCAGAACCGGTCCGGCGACATCTTCTACTGGAACCACGTCTCCTACAACGTGTCGCTCCAGTCGCGCGACTCGGCCAACGAGATCCCGAACCTCCCGCAGCGCCGCTCGGCCCAGTTCCCGCACGCCGCGGCGATGAACCCGGCCACCTCGAGCGTCGGCAACTACCTGCTCTTCGACGCCGGCTTCCCGCTGATGGACCTGGACATGGCCAAGCGCTTCCTGCCGCAGTACGACGGCCGGCCCACCGAGGCGGCGATCGACTCGCACTCGAAGCCCGAGCTGCGCCAGGTCTACCTGCGCTACATCGGCCGCCGCTAGCCGGAGCGCTTGAGCAGCAGCGAGCGGGTGGCCAGCCACTCGCGCCCCTGCACGTCGCGGAAGCTGAGCAGCGCGCTGATCGCCACGCAGCCGCGGCGGCGGACGGTTCGCTCGGTGGAGCGGCCGAGCCGCAGGTAGACGTAGTTCACGCGGCCCGCGCGGATCCGGAAGCTCGCCCGCGCGAGCGTCGCGCCTGACTTCTTGTTCCGGCAGTTCGCGGGGGCCCCGCGGTAGGCCGGGTGCTCGAGGAAGGCGCCGTCGCCCACCGGGATGCCGCTCGCGGTGCGGAACGAGGCGGTTCCCTTGCACGGGTAGTCGTCGCCCCAGGCGCAGCGAACGGTCAGGCGGATCTCCCGCCCCGGCCGCACCTTCACGCTGCGCCAGCGCGGCGTGCCCTCGCTGGCGGTCTCGCAGTCGGTGGCCATGTCGTCGGCGTAGTCGCCGTCCGCGTGGTCGCGCCCCTTCCCGCACCAGACCTGGTCGGCGCCCGACATCTGGATGATGTGGCTGTAGTTGATCGGCGTGCTGCCGGGGCGCGGCCCGGCGTTCTCGCGCAGGTCGATCCAGTCGTTGCCCGAGCCGCCGGTCACGTAGTCCTCGCCGCCGCGGGGCATGAGCGCGTCGCCGCCCGGGCCGCCGTCGATCGTGTCGAAGCCCGGGGCCTTGATCGTCTTGCCGGAGTCCGGGTCGGTGTACGAGTCGATGCCGCCGTAGATCTTGTCGTTGCCACCGCCCCCGGCGATCACGTCGTCGTGCCCGCCGCCGTCGAGCGTGTCGTCGCCGGGTCCGCCCACGATCACGTCGTCGCCCAGCCAGCCGTCCACGATCATCGGCTCGGCGCCGGCGATGAACTCGTCGTCCCCCTGCGAGCCCTCGATCTTCTCGAAGCCGGGCGCGATCGTGTCGCCCTCGCCGTCCACGCCGCCCTCGCCGCCGGGGTTGCGCAGGTCGATCCGCACCGGCGCCTCGCGCGTGCGGTAGCTGATCGTGTCGCGCCCGTCGCCCGGGGCGAGCGCGTCGGCGTCGGGTCCGCCGTCGAGCGTCGCGTCGACGCCGCCCCCGCGCAGCGTGTCGCGGCCCGGTCCGCCGTCGAGCACGTCGGTGCGCACGTTCACGTAGTAGCGCGGCTGCGTCTTCGCCCCGCCGACCAGGACGTCGTCGCCGGGGCCGCCGCGCAGGACGGGACCGCCGCGGAGCGAGTCGTTGCCCTCACCGCCGTCGGCCACCGGGGCGGCGCTCAGGATCTCGTCGTCCCCCGGCCCACCGATGATCGTCGACTGGGGGCCTCCCCCCGAGGCGATCTTGTCGTTGCCCTCGCCGCCGTCCATCTTCCCCTGGTCGAACAGGTCGTACGGCAGCCCGCCCTCGAAGTAGTCGCCGCCCTCGTACATCGTGTCGGCACCCGGCCCGCCGTTGACGATGTCGTCGCCGGAGCGGCCGTCGAGGTCGTCGTCCCCGTCGCCCCCCTCGAGGCGGTCGTTCGAGAAGTAGTTCGCGTTCCCCCGGACCCGATCGTTCCCCAAGCCGCCGTCGAGCACGCCCCCGCCGCGGAGCTTGTCGTCGCCGGGCCCGCCGAGCGTGACGACGCCGGCCCGCTCGGGGTCGGCGCCGGCGGCCTCGTGCGTGATCTCGTCGTCGCCGTCACCCCCGTCGTAGGTGCCGTGGGGGTGGGGGCGGTACCAGTGACGCAGCCTGGTGGCGTCGAAGGTGTCGTTCGCGTCGCCGAGGTCGACGTCGACACGCGTGAGCTGGGTCTCCCCGAGCGTGCACTCCACGCCGCTGTTGCCCGCCGGATCCGGCTGGCAGCCCGGCCCCGGCGTGAGGGTGGCGCCGGTGTCGTAGAAGACGACCGAGCCGTCGTTCACGTGCCCGGAGACCTTGTTGGCCTCCCCCGGCGCGGCCTGGAGGCGGTACTCGCCCGCGCCGCCGCTGACGATGGCGGCGGAGGCCGTTCCAGGGGCGAGCAGGGCCAGGGCGGCCGCGGCCAGCACGAGCGGCTTCAGGCGCGGGGTCACCCCTCGACGGTAGTGGCGATCCGGCGCGTTGGCGAGGGGTCGCGGGCGGGCGTAGGCTCTGCGCTCGTGGACCTCACCAGCGAGCGCGCTCGCGCGGTGCTGCGCACGGCGCGGGCGGTCCCGGAGGGCTTCGTGACCACCTACGGCGAGCTGAGCCCCGGCTCCCCGCGCTACGCGGGGGCCGTGCTCGCCTCGTGCGGCGACCGGGACGTGCCCTGGCACCGCGTCGTGCGCGCCGATGGCTCGCTGGCCAAGGGCGAGCGCCAGCGGCGGCGGCTCGAGGACGAGGGCGTCCCGTTCGCCGGCGGGCGGGTGGACATGGACCGGGCCTGGATCCCGGCGCGCGACCTGGTCTAGCACGAGAGGCGCTTCCTCACCCCGAGCCGGTCCAGGCGGTGCGCGAGCGCGAGGCGGCGCTGGCCGAGGCGAAGCGGATGCTCGACGAGGCGCAGACGAAGGCGGAGGAGCGCGTGGCCGCGGCGGAGAAGGCGGCCGACGAGGCGCTGGCCGACGCGCGGGCGATCTCCTCCGGGCTGCGGCGGCTGGGGCAGTCGCTCGAGTCGTACGCGGAGCAGATCCTGCGCGACGTGCAGGGCGGTCACCGGCGGATGCGCGCGAACCTGCGGGTCGCGACCGACCTGCCGGTTGCGGAGCCCGAGGC
>JALZEZ010000488.1 GCA_030861775.1 Actinomycetota bacterium | reverse complement strand
ACGCGGCCCCCGCGCGGCCCCTCCGCGGCCCTCCGCGGCCCCTCCGCCGGACTCCCTCCGGGGCAACGATTGATCCCTTTTACTCACCATCGTGAGTAGAAGTGATCAACCGCCGCGGCTCCGCGGCGTTCTGCGGCTTTTCCCGCAACGAGCGGGCGCGCGTGGGGTGGGGGATGGTCCGGTCGGGTGGGCGAATCCGACGTCTGTGTGTTGCGCGCGCCGCCCCCTGCGCCTTAGGCATAGCGCCTCACCCCAGAGGAACCGCGAATGCCGCCCCGCCACATCCCGAGCCCCGCCCTCCCCCTGGGACTCGGGGCCGTGGCGGCGGCGGTCGCGGCGGTCGTGCTGTGGACCGCCGGGCCGTCGGCGGCCGACGGCCACTGCACGGTCACCTGGGACGGCGGCGCGGCGTCCTCACGCTGGCAGGAGCCCGCGAACTGGTCCGCCAACCAGCCGCCCTCGGCCGCGGACGTGGTGTGCATCCCCGCCGGGACCACCGTGCGCTACGACGCGGGCGAGGTGACCGTCGGTGGGCTCGACGGCGAGGGCGGCCTGTCGATCACGGGCGGGATCCTCACCGTGGCCGGCGAGTCGTCGCTGGCGAGCCTCGCCGTCGGAGGTGGCCATGCGCAGCTCGACGGCGCGGTCACGACCGACGTCCTCTCGCAGACGAGCGGCGCTCTCGCCGGCTCCGGCACGGTCACGGCCCGCCGGCTCGAGTGGTCCGGCGGCACCCAGGACGGGAGCGGCACGACCCGGGTCGCGGAGGCCGCCACGCTGAGCGGCGGGCGCCACTCGATCACCGCTTCGCGCACGCTCGAGGTGGCTGACGGGGCCACGCTGTCGTCGACCGGCGGCGACGTGGAGCTGCGCGGCTCCGCCCGGATCGTCAACGCCGGTCTGGTCGAGATCGCCGGCGACCACGACCTCACCGGCTGCTGCCCCGGGGGCGAGATCGTGAACCGCCCGGGCGCGACGATCCGCAAGAGCGCCGGCGGGGACGAGACCTTCGTGCAGTACCCGCTCTCGAACGCCGGGACGCTTGACGTGCCCACCGGCACGGTCACGCTCCAGGGCGGGGTGACGTCCACCGGCACGATCGAGGTGGGCGACGGCGCGACGCTCCGCTTCCCGGCGGCCGAGCCGAGCCTGGCCGCGGAGTCACGGACCGTGACGAGCGGCTCGGGCCGGCTCGTCTTCACGGGCGGGAACGCGACGGTGAGGGGCGCGTACGACGCGCGCACCGTGATCGACGGCTCCGGCGCGCTGGTCGCGTTCGAGGCCGACGCGACGGCGCCGCGGGTCGAGCTGCGCCGGGGCACGCTCACCGGAGCCGGGACGCTCTCCACGCCGGACCTCGACTGGACCCGGGGGATCATGTCGGGCTCCGGCGCCACCGCGATCGTGCCCGGCGGGCCCGGGCTCGTCTCCAGCGGCTTCGCGCGCCGCGATCTCGCCGGCCGGACCCTTTCGATCGCGAGCGGTGCCGGCGCTCGCCTAGCGGAGGGAACGATCGTGGTCTCCAGCGCAGCGCGGATCGAGAACGCCGGACGGCTCGAGCTCATGGACGGCACGCAGCTCGAGCCCGGCGGCACGCCGTCGCTGGTGCGGAACCGGGGCGGCGGCGTGCTCGTCAAGTCCGGCGGCGGGCGCGCCGCGATCGGCGTGCCGGTGACGAACGAGGGGACGGTGGAGACGGGCACTGGAACGCTCGCGCTGGCCTCCGACGTGACGAACCTGAGCGGCGGGACGCTCAGCGGCGGGACGTGGACGGTGGCGGGCACGCTCGAGCTGCGCGAGCGGCTCGACCGGAACGCGGCGCGGCTGACGCTCGACGGCCCGGCATCCACGGTGTGGGACACGGGCGCGCGGGCCAGCGCGCTGCGCGGGTTCGTGGCGAACGAGGCCGCGGGCGAGCTGTCGCTCGAGAACGGCCGCGAGCTGGACGTGCCGAGCTTCGCCAACGCGGGCGTGGTGAGGGTGGGGGCGGACAGCGCACTCGACGCGGCCGCCGCGTGGACGCAGAGCGGCGGGAGCACGCTGCTCGCGTCGCCGGGGTCGCGAGTGTCGAGCGGCTCGGGCCCCGCTCGCGTCGACGGCGGCCTGCTGTACGGAATCGGAACCGTCACCGGCGGGCTCGTGAACGGCGGCGAGGTGCGGCCCGGACTCTCGCCGGGGACGCTGACGGTGAGCGGCGACTACACCCAGACCCCGAGCGGCACGCTCGAGATCGAGATCGGCGGCCTCGGCCCGGCGGACAAGGACCTCCTCGACGTGAGCGGTGCCGCGGTATTCGAGGGGACGCTTCGGGTGCGCACGCTGAGCCCGTTCCTGCCAGCGTGGGGCGACGCGTTCCGGATCGTGAACCACGCGTCGGTCGCCGGCGACTGGGCACCGGTCGAGGGGCTCGTGGTCGATGCGACACACGCATACGGGTCGCCGAACCACCAGTGGGATTCGAGCTGGCTGCGCGCGGCGGTTCCGACGCTCACGCTTCATGGCGACACGGTGGACGAGGGCGCCGGGCAGGCCGTGGTCGAGGCGCGGCTGTCCCTTGCCGCCCGGTTCCCGATCGACGTACTCCTGGAGACGCGCGACGGCTCCGCCATCGCGCCCGGCGACTACCCGCGCATGTTCGCGCCCGTGCACTTCGAGCCTGGGGAGACGGTCAAGCGCATCTCGATCCCGGTCTTCGACGACGACGTGCACGAGCCGGACGAGACGTTCGCGGTCGGCTTCGCCGAATCCGAGTCGCCCCCGGCGATCGTGACGATCCGAAACGACGATCCGGAGCCCGAGCCAGAGCCGGAGCCCGATCCTGACCCGGAGCCCGATCCTGACCCGGAGCCGGAGCCGGAGCCGGAGCCCGATCC
>JALZEZ010000487.1 GCA_030861775.1 Actinomycetota bacterium | reverse complement strand
CTCTGGGAGCGCACCACCAACCCGCGCGGCGCCATCGGCGCCGGCCTCACGCTCGCGGCGCACGGCGGCGCGCGCCTGGCCGACCTCGAGATGACCCAGTTCCACCCCACCGCGCTCGTGCACGACGACCCCGCCCACGACGGCTTCCTGATCACCGAGGCGATCCGCGGCGAGGGCGCCGTGCTGCTCGACGAGTCCGGCGAGCGCTTCGTGGACGAGCTCGCCCCGCGCGATCACGTGGCGCTCGCCGTCCGCGGCGTGCTCAGCTCCGGCGAGCGCGTGTTCCTCGACATGCGGAAGATCGACATGCGCGGGTTCCCCAACGTGGCGGCCGCGCTTCGCCGGGCGGGCCTCGACCCGAGCCGCGAGCTCGTCCCGATCGCCCCCGCCGCGCACTACACGATGGGCGGCATCGCGGTGGACCTCGACGGCCGGGCGTCGATCGAGGGGCTGCTCGCGGTCGGCGAGTGCGCCTGCAACGGCCTGCACGGCGCCAACCGGCTGGCCTCGAACTCGCTGGCCGAGTGCTTCGTGTTCGGGCGCCGCGCCGGGCTCGCCGCCGCCGCCGCGGCCGCTCTCCCGGCGGACATCGGCGAACCCCCAGCGGGGGGTCCCGACCCCGTCCCGCCGCGCCCGTCCCGCGCGGCGCTCTGGGAGGGTGCCGGCCTCTACCGCACGGCCGAGGGCCTCACGGCCCTGCTCGGCGATCCCTTCCCGCTCGTCCGCCACATAGCCGGCGCCGCGCTCGCCCGCGAGGAGAGCCGCGGAGCCCACCAGCGCCAGGACTTCCGCGTGGCCGACGCCCGCTTCGACGGCATGCACGTCGTGATTGGCGGCGACGCGCCACCCCGCCTCGAACGCTGGGAATGACCCCTTGTGTGGGTTAACACAACGTTAACCCTCGGTTCTTTGTGCATTAGCACACGACCGGCATACTCCCGCGCCTTGCCGACCGGCAGGAAGGCCGAGCCGGCTTGTAAGAGGGGGAATGGAGAGCATGTACCAGTTCAGTCGCGCCGTCTACCGCGAGCTGAGTCCGCTCATGGAGACGGATCTGCACGGATGCGAGCGCGAGTACCGGCGTCAGGTCCTCGGGTCCTGCGAGGCGGCGTTCACCCGGCTCGCGAACGACCGGCACTACTTCGCGCGCCCGACGCGCACGCTGTTCAACGACATCCGGTCGTTCTTCCCGATGACGCGGCAGATGGAGGTCTACCGCGTGATCGACCGCTACATGCACATCGCCGCGGACTACGTGGTCCAGCGCGAGCACGAGGGCCTGAGCGTGGACGGGAGCCCGCTCTGCTGCCACGCAAGCACGCGCAAGGGCACGCCCTGCCAGCGGGTGCCGCTGCCGGGCAGCAAGTACTGCCCGTCGCACAAGCACCTCGAGGAGGGCTTCGGGCCGCTCGACGGCGAGGAGCTCGTCACCGCCGCATAGCCCGCCCCGTAGGATCCGGGGCGTGCGGATCGCCATCCCGCTGTTCGAAGGCATGACCGCGCTCGACGCGGTCGGTCCCTACGAGGTCCTGAGCCGCGTCCCGGCCTGGGAGCTGACGTTCGTCGCCGACGAGCCCGGCCCCAAGCGGACCGACAACGACCTGCTCACGCTCACCGCGGACACCGCGCTCGCGGACATGCCCGACCCGGACGTGATGGTCGTGCCCGGCGGCGCCGGCACGCGCACGTACGACAACGACGAGCTGGTCGAGTGGATCCGCTCGGCGCACGAGCGCACGAGGTGGACCACCTCGGTCTGCACCGGCTCGCTGCTGCTCGGGAAGGCCGGCGTGCTCCAGGGCCTGCGGGCCACGAGCCACTGGCTGTGGCTCGAGAAGCTGCGCGAGTACGGCGCCGAGCCCACCGGCGAGCGGGTGGTGGAGCAGGGCAAGGTGATCACGGCGGCGGGCGTGTCGTCGGGCATCGACATGGCGCTGCGCCTGGTGCAGATCGAGCTGGGCGACGAGGCCGCCCAGGCCATCCAGCTCTCGATCGAGTACGACCCCGAGCCGCCGGTGGACGCCGGCTCGCCCGCGAAGGCGCCGCAGGCGATCGTGGACCTCGTCCGCCAGGCCGGCACGGCTCTCGAGACCCCCTAGTTGCTCCTCGGCGTAGACGTCGGCGGGACCTTCACCGACGCCGCCCTGCTCGACGGGGAGCGCCTCGTCACCGCCAAGGCGCCGAGCACGCCGAGCGACCAGTCCGACGGCGTGATCGCGGCGGTCGAGGCGGCGCTGGAGCGCGCCGGGGCCGCCGCCGGCGACGTGGAGCGGTTCGTGCACGGCATGACCGTGGGGACGAACGCGCTGCTGGAGGGGAAGGTCGCGCGCACGGCACTGCTCGCCACCGAGGGGTTCACCGACCTGGAGGAGCTCGGGCGCCAGGCGCGCGCCGAGCTGTACCGGCTGTGCGCGGGGCACCCGCCGCCGCTCGTGCCGCCCGAGCTGCGCGTGCCGGTGCCCGAGCGCACCGGGCCGGACGGGGTGCTGCGCGAGCTGGACGAGGAGGCGCTGCGGGAGCGGATCGAGGACCTCGACGTGGAGGCGGCCGCCGTTTGCCTGCTGTGGGGCTTCCGCCACCCCGAGCACGAGCGGCGGGTGGCCGAGCTGCTCGGCGGCGAGCTGCACGTCTCCACCTCGCACGAGGCCGCGGGGGTGTTCCGCGAGTACGAGCGCTGCGCCACCACGGTGGTCGACGCCGCCCTCTCCCCCCTCCTGCGCCGCTACCTCGAGCGGCTGGCCGACCGCGCCCGCGACGCGGGCCTGCCCGTCCCCGAGGTCATGCTCTCGGGCGGGGGCGTGGTGGCCGCGGGCACGGCCGCGCGGCACGGGTCGTGGACCGTGCTGTCCGGCCCCGCCGGGGGCGCCGTGGGG
>JALZEZ010000486.1 GCA_030861775.1 Actinomycetota bacterium | reverse complement strand
GACTCGGGGCGAGCGCGGCACGCGCGGTCCCGACCAGCTCGCGAACCGTCGCGGGATTGACGCCGAGCACGTCGCCGATCGCCCGGTAGCCGAGCCCGCCGAGCTCGCGTAGGACGATGCTGCCGCGCTCGGTGCGCGAGAGCCGCTCGAACGCCACGAGCACGCCGCCGGCCGTCACGCCTCCGGCCGCCGTCCCACGAGCCGGCGGTTCGATCGGAGGGGCCACCTCCGCGACGGTCTCGACGAGCAGCCGCTTGAGGTCGGCCGGCCCGTCCAGGCGCGTCAGGACATCGAGCATGCGCGGCATCGCACGCGCGAACAGCTCCTCGCCGTCGCGCACGCCGGCCATCGCGCAGCAGAACCGGTAGACGTCCTGTCCGTGGCGGTCGAAGACCGCCTCGAACGCGGCCTCGGCGCCACGTGCAGCCAGGGCAGCCACGGCCGGACCCGGAGTCCTCGCATCCGTGCGATCGGGATCCGCCATGGCCGCCCCGCCCTACGAGGTCCTCGCACGCAACGCCTCGAAGCGCTCGCGACGGTGGTCGCTGTCCCACCCGCTCTCGCGCGCGGCGGCCTCGATTCGCTCGCGCTGCGCCTGCATCGCGCGCCGCAGCTCGGCCCGGCGCGGACGATCGCGATCCTCGCGCTTCAGCCTGTCGTACTCGCGCGCCCAGCGGCGCTCCGTCGGCGTGAGTCCCGCGAGCGGGTCGCCGCCGGATCGCCAGCGGGCAGCCTCGGCCTTGCGGCGGCGGACGAGCCCGGGCAGCACCCGGCCCCCCGCCTTGTTCCACTTCGCGAGCTCGGCCGGCACCGCGTCGTAGTTGCCGGCGTTGAGCTTCTTCAGCAGCGTGGACTGGCGCAGCGCCCCCTCGCCGAGGTTGTAGACGAACGACACGAGCGCGTCGAACTGGTTCTGCGTCAGCGGCACCTTGACCGCGGCGTCCACCGCCCGCTCGCGGCTGCGGATGTCGGAGCGCAGGAGCTTCAGCCCGTCGGCGTGCGACATCTTGCCCCAGCGGCGGCGGTCCTCCGCGGTCACGGGCCCGTGATGCAGCAGGTGGCCGAACCCGATCGTGGCATGACCGGCGGCGTCGTTGTAGGGGTGGTCCACGAACCCCTCGAACTCGGCGATCAGCGCGAGCCCCTCGTCGCTGATCCTCATGACTTCCGCTCCCGCAGGCGCTGCTTCCAGTACCGCGCGCTGTGCGCGAGCTGCCGCGCCGTCTGGCGCCCGTAGATGCCGTCCGCCGCCTGGTGGTGATCGCGCTGGAACCGCTTGAGCGCCTCCTCCACCTCCGCGTCGAACTCACGCTTCGGGTTCCCGAGATAGGGCTTCTTGTCGTGCGGGTCGCGCGCGATCGCGAGCCGCCGCGTGATCTGCCGGACGCGCGGGCCCTTCGCCCCCCGCTTCACGACCTTGAAGGGCTTGATCACGCGTGGCTCCCTGCGGAAGTTCACGTGGTGCCCCTCGCGCGGGTTCCCCGGGTAGGTGACCGACGCGGTGAAGCCCAGGCCGGCCGCCTCACGTACGACGCCCTGGGCGTTCGACCAGTCCATCCCGACCTGCCAGTAGCGCAGCGGAGCGCCGGCCGGGCCCGGATACGCCGCGCCGTCGTTGCGGCGCTCGTGAGTCGAGCGGCCCGGGGGGTTGGCCGGGTTGAACCCCGGCTTGCGCGCGACCCATCCGGCGTAGAGCTGGCGCTGCGACGACTTGCCGAGCTTGCGCAGGTACGGCTCGGCGTCTCCCGATCGATCGCAGGAGTTCAGCGTCGCCCCCGTACGCGCCTTGATCGCGCGGATCGCCGGCGCGAGCTGAGCCGGTACCGGGCAGTTGTCGATGATCTCGAACTTCACTAGGCCTCCTCGTTGGTTCAGGCGCTGCGCCGATGGAGGGCGTCGCACGGGCAGTCGCCGCCCGGGTCGAGCGCGTGAAGCCGCGCGCGCGCCCGCGACAGACGCGACCGGACGGTCCCCACCGGGACGCCCAGCTCGCGGGCCGCCGCGCGGTACGTCCAGTTCCTGGTCAGGCAGAGCCGCACCACGTCGCGCTCTCCCGGTGGCAGCGCCGCGACGAGCCGGAGCGCCCGACGGCCGCGGGTGGTCGCGTCCAGCCGCTCCGCGATGTCGTCGGTGGTGTCGAAGTTCTCGAGCGGCGGGGGGAGGCGCTTGATCGCCGCCTCCTGGCGACGGAGGGAGCGGCGCTGGTTGCGGATCACGTTCGTCGCGACCCCGTACAGCCACGGCAGCGCCTCACGCGTGGCCAGGTCGACCTCGCCGCGCCTGCGCCAGGCCTCGTAGAAGACGGCCGAGCGCAGGTCGTCGGCGAGCGCCCAGTCGCCGGTCCGGCGTAGGCAGAAGCGAAAGATCCGATCCGCGTGAGCTCTGAAGAGCCTCTCGAAGCCAGCCGCGTCGATGGGCTCCGCCCCCCCGTTCCCGCCTTCCCCCATTTGCCCCTGACTGTCCGCGGCGGGTGAGGGGGTTCCTAAACCGCCACTGACCGCTGAAGAAGCTCACCAAGCGCGGCCTCGAACCCAAACGGCGCGGCGGACAGTCAGGGAGGCAGGCACTTCACAACGACGGAGGACACGCCGTGACGCTCAACCAGAACTACGCCGCCTCGCCGGAGCTCGCCCTGCAGGGCGCCGTCGGTGAGTTCCTCTCCCAGATCGCCCCGATCGCGGCCCGTGCGGGATCGCAGGCATTCGGACAGCCGGCCCTCGCCGAGCCGGTCGGCCAGCTCGCCGGGCATCTCACGAAGCTGCTGCCGTTCGAGGCCGGGCCGCAGCTCGCCGGACCGCTCCAGCCGCAGGGGGGCGCGATCGGCGGGCTCCTCGGGCAGCTCGCGCCGGGGCTCGGCCAGGTCGGCGGCCAGCTC